>JBDHHV010000030.1:0-42606 GCA_039589195.1 Gemmatimonadota bacterium
GCGATTCTCCACGCAACGTCACGCAACCCGCGACCAAGGCGATCACGGCTCCGGTCATCCTCATCCGCTTCAGCATCGGTCGAACCCCCTCTGGCTCACGCCCCGCACCGACCATCCTCCTCACGATCCACCTCCGCCGCCTTCTGGGTTCTCAACCGATTTTTCCCTGCCGCGATACACGTCGACCGACACGGATTGAGGCTGCCGCGGCACCACCCTCCGCGCGCCGCTCGGCGAGGTCACCCGCCGCGTCGTGATCAGCTCACGCGTCCGGACGCCGCGTGTCTCCACCGTGTCCCGATCCAGGCTGTTCCGCAGCGAGAGACGGATCTTGCCGCGGTCCTCCGCGTGCGTGAGCCGCTCCGCGTCGTCGGGATCGACCAGCAGCGTCACGACCGGCACCAGTACCGCCTCGTTCTGGTCGTTGGTCGCCGTCATCTGGCCGATCCCCAGGACTCGGATGTCCTGAAGAACCACCTGCGTGATCGGCTCCCCGATCGACGCCCCCTGATCCAGTGTCACGAGGACATCGACCCGCTGGTGGGGTTGGATGAACCCGGCCACTCCGATCACGTCGTTCACGCGCACGGTCATCGCCCGCATGCCCTGCTCGATCGCGAGCTGCACCCCGGCCCCCGCTTCGGGACTGGCGATCTTGGCGGAGAGGAAAGGCTCGTTCAGGCTAACCGGCAGGAGCAGTCCCCGCCCGACCACCTCCTCGGGGGAGCTGGCAAACCCAACGGGAACGGCGGAAGCCGGCCAATCGATCACCCGCAGGTCCTCCTGGGTGATGAGCTCGCCGAAATTCATGTCGCGGTTCGCGACGACGACCTGGACGGTCGGGGCTTCCGAGGCTTGAACCACGCCTGGAACGGCGGGCTGACGGAGAAAGCGGAACGCCAAATACGCCGCCAACACGCCCGACACCAGCGCCAGTACCAGAATCACTCCCACACGATTTCGCATCATCCGCCTCTCGATTCCTCTTGGATCGCCGCTGCCTTTGCCCGCCAGCGAGATGTCTCGGATTGTTTCTCTAGGTCATGTACGCTTCTCCAGGTCATGTACGCTCGCGGGTACACGACTGGGGTCTAGGATCCGCCTCGCCCGCGAGCGAAAGGGATCGGTATCGCCACACGCCTTCCTCTACTCGTTCCTCATCGTCGTCCGGGCCGACAGGGTGATGGTCGTGAAATTCGTGCCGCACCCGAAGCACATGAGGTCAAGAACCGGACCGAGGACCACGAACCGGTGCACGTAGTCGATTTGCACGGTCTCGGACGGGTTGTTTGGGGCGTTCGGAGCGCACAGGCCACCCGGAATTCCATCGCAGGAGTACGAGATAGTCGTCGTCGGCGGCGCCGACGCCAGCCCGCTCTGCGTAAGCAGGCTGGTGACTCGATTGTCCACCGTGGTCTGATCGCCGGAAGGCGTAACACCCACTCGGGTTCCCTCGCGGGCGACATTCGTGATGACCTGATACGAGCGCCACGCAGACGCGAACTCGATGATCCCGAACACGATCACCAGTAGAATCGGGAGCGCGAGCACGAACTCCACGAGCGACTGTCCCCGCTCGAGCTTACGCCCGCGGAGGTACGCTACCCGGCTCCTGGTCGAATAGCGCATCATCCTCTTGGTCATCCTTCTGGTCATCAAAGCCAGCCTTGCAATGTCCCGATGAGGGACCACTCAGGACTTGCTCCGTACACGAACCACGAGGTCACCGCACCGACGGCGATCGCTACGCCGTATGGAACGGTGAGCACATCCGGCGTGTCGAGCGTGACCGCCGCCCCCGATTCCGCCCCTTTCCAACCACTGAACGTCCGCGCCCCGAGCGTCGTGATGATCGCGTGCAGATTGGACAGGGTTTGGCGAAACGCCCGATGCCTTATGATCATCAGGACTGCCATCACACCCCCGACCAGCGCCATCACGAGCAACGCGAACCAGATCCGCTGCGGACCCAGGAACGCGCCCACCGCGGTCAATAGCTTCACGTCTCCACCGCCGAGCCCCCCGGTCAAGAAGAAGGGAAGGGCAAGGGCGAACCCGATCCCGGCGCCGGCCAATCCCCCACCCACCGCTGTCAGGCCATCGGGTACTCGCAGCAGGAGCGCCATGACCAACGCGCCGACCGTAAGGGTGTTCGGGAGCCTCTGCTCGCGCACGTCGAACCAAATCGCCGCCAGCGCGACGGCGCTCAGGACACCCCCCATCAACGCGGTCAGCACCCGCTCCCCCGGAGCTCGTGCTTCATGGCGTCATCTCCGACTGTCAGTCGCCCTATAAATTACGCGGACCGCCTCCCCGGGGCGAAACAGCCGCGGGTCGAAAGACCCGTTCTGCCTTCGACCCGACCCGGGGCGCTCTCGTACAGGCGCTTACGAACCGGATGTCGTGTTCAGCGTGGTCGCGGCGTTGCTGAATGCGCCGTTGATCCCGGTAGCCAGCACGGTCATCCCCGCGGTGATCGCGAGGGCGATCAAGACAACCAACAGCACGTACTCCGTCGCATCCTGACCGGAGTCATCCTTCCAAAGCCGAGTAAGAACCTGCAGCATAAACCCTCCCTGGCCCGGTGGCCTTTTCCAGTACGCCGGAACGCGAACCACGTGCTTCCGGCGTCGACAGTCGACTGCCGCTTCCATTGCATGAGCCGTTCCCGCCCATGCGCTCAGGTTCGCTGCGACTGCCGCCACCTGTCAGGTCACCGGCTCTGTCGCGCTGGAACCGTAGGCTCGCGGCGCTCGTGTGAAGGATGCGTGCCACTCCACCGGTACTGACCGACCCCCGACCCACAGCCCAGCCCCGAACACGCGTAGTTGTTGTGCCGCTTGTACCTACGGGACTCACCCACCCAACTGGCCGCCGTCCGGATCGTCGGCAGCCCTCACGTGAGGCGTGCCGATCGGTGTCGGGCGAAGGCCCCGGTGTGGGCGGGACTCGACACTCCGATACTAAGCGGCCCCGAACAGTGAAGATAGAGGATCTTCGAGGTATTGATCCGCGTCCTCGGGTAGCGGGTCCAGCTCGGTGTTTTGGCCCAACTCGGCTCGATGCAGGCTACCCCGTCGTGCGACGCCCTGTTGCAGAAGGCCGTCTGTACTGCATCATGCCCCGGATCTTACCGGGCGCGTGAGCCCCGGAGTGGTGTGGCGTGCGTCCATCACCTGTACTCTCGACCCTCGGGAATCAAGGCACACAGAGGCCATTGCCATCGTATCGCACGTCCGGCACGGGCGTGCCGCGCAGGACCGTCGCCTGAGGGGATCCCGTGCGGGCGAATACGCCGCCCAGATCATCCTCGTACACCCTCTCCCAGCCGGGCTCGAGCGACATCAGGTTGAAGGTCGGTCGAGCCTTCGGGAACAGAACGAGATCGGTCGGGCGCTTATCCAGTACATCTTGCCAATCGCCGATCCCATTTTGGAATCTCAGGTACTCCGCGTAGGTGCTGTCGGGATACACGGTCTCCCGTCGTCCGTCCATCGAGACACGGATCCCGGGTCCCAGGTGCCAGAGCACGTACTCCCCCCAGTCGAAGTAGACCGCCACGTTCCCCTGCACGCCGCTCCGGTCAAGCCACTCGACCGCGCGAGCGGGGAACGCGATGGAGCGCTGTGTGTCGATCCGGATGCATCGGAGGTGAGGAACGCCGAGCGCCGTGAACAAAGCAGCGACCGCGAGCGTGAAGCCGATGAGGAGCGGTCGAATTCGAATCGACACCTCGGAGCCGGTCGCCAGGTCGCGCGCCCATGCCGCGGCCATGCGATCGGCGAGGAGGACTCCGAACCCGAGGGCGAAGAGCTGGAGGTGTCGAACCGCAGTGAGCGGTAGCACAGCCAGCACGCCGAAGACAAGCAGTAGCGGCAGATTTCGCGGCCCTTTGGCGCGCAGCACGGCGACCGCCGCGAACGCTACCGACACGAGGTAGACGACTCCCCGCGGCGAAGCGATCTGGAGCGTCTGCCACTCTATGATGTCTGGCCGTGGTATCGTGCCCGTGCGAACGAGAAAGGAGGGGAGGCCCACTCCATACGGATTGAGGAGCAAGGCCACGCCACACCCAACGACGACGGCCGCCGGAACCCACAACTCGCGCAACCCGCGGGTCGGATCCGCCTGGAGTCGCGGCCACGCCACCAGCGCTCTCCCAAAGGCCCAAATCCCCACCACGCCCAGACCGGCCAGCACCCCGCCATGGAAGTTGATCCAGACCGCGAACAGCGGCGGGAGGAACCACAACGCGCGCGGCCGCCCCGCCTCGGCCGCGTACACGAGCAGCAGCGTGATCAGGAACCCGAGGTACGTGAACGCCTGTGGACGAACCGTCGTCAGACCCGGGATCAGGAGCACCACGATGGGGAACAGGACCAGGCCGGCGCGCAGCACGTCGAGCCCCGCTCGACAGAGATGTCGGTACACGAGTCCAACGATCAGGAGGGCCACCGCGAGCTTGAACAGCAGGAGCGCGCGTCCGCCGCCCAGGGCGTACAGACCCGCGAACACCACCTCGGACAGCCACTCGTGGTTCACCCACTCGTATCCGGCGGTCAGGTACGAGAACGGGTCCTCGCGGACCATGGACCCGGCTGCCCACGTGAGCTGGCCAAACCGTATGTGGCCCCAGAGATCCGGGTCCGCCACGGCCGGAACCAGGAGGAAGAATGCGATCGCCAGCATGAGAATCACCACGCTGCGCGACCACCACACGGAACTGACGCCCTCACCCTGCATCGCACCACCGTCTCATCATCGTCGCCTCTTCGTCCGCTGGTCGCGGAAGCTCATGACTCGCACCGCAACGCACCCACCGGCTCGTCGGGACTCTTCCCGCGACCGCGTGCGGTCGGGATCCGGTCGGGGCTGACCGGCTCGATTCGGACCGCTCCCTCGCAAGAACCTTGCAGACCCATCCCGGCGGGCCCAGCGTACATTGAAGCGGCGCGGGGCGCGAGGACGTCCGGGCCTCTGGATCCTTCAGATCCTTCGAGAACCTCGAACGGGGGACGGTTGTGGCGAACTGGGCGATCGAACATCTGCTCGCGACCCAGAATGTCGATGGGGGGTGGGCGGCCTATGCCGAAGGCCCGAGCCGAACTGAACCGTCGGCGCTCGCCGTGACAGCCCTGGGCCTCACGTCGGAAACGGCCGGGGGCGCCGGCACCGACGCCGGCCTCGCATGGCTCAGGGCCCACCAGGCAGCCTCCGGCGGCTGGCCGGCGATGGAGGGACAACGGGCGGACAGCTGGATGACCAGTCTCGCCACGCTCGCCGTGTCGCACCTGGAGCCCGATGGCGAAGCGGCGCGACGCGGTGCGGACTGGCTGCTGCGGCAAGAGGGCAGAACCGTATCGTGGTGGATAAAGCTGCTCGTTCGGCTTCGGCCGCAGACGAAGACGGTCGACCTCGACCTCGACCTCACCGGCTGGCCCTGGACGGAGGGTACGTTCAGCTGGATCGAACCGACCGCGTACGCGCTTCTCGCGCTCAAGCGCCTACGTCCTTCACTCCCAGCCAGGTCCGCTGCCGATCGCATCGACCGGGGCGAACGGATGATCATCGACCGGACCTGCCGCGAGGGAGGGTGGAACTACGGCAATTCGGTGGTCTTGGGCGAGGAGCTCTGGCCATACCCCGATACCACCGCCCTCGCGTTGCTCGCGCTCCAGGGGCGGCCGGCGGCCGAGGTCGAAGCAGGCCTGACGGCGCTTTCTCGCATGCTGGACGAGAACCGCTCGCTGCTCGCTGTCTCCCTCGCCACACTTTGCTTTCGGGCATACGAACGGCCGGCGGATACCCTGCGGACCGAGCTGGCAGCGCGTGCGGGGCCGGAAACAGCGATGTTCGAGACCCGGCCCATCGCGCTCGCGGCTCTGGCGCTGGTCGACGGTCCGGTGCCGTGGAGGGTCGACGGCGATGGTTGACCGTCGCGACTTCCTCAAGACCTCGGCCGCGATCGCCGCGGTCGGTGGGCTGACAGCCTGTCGGCGCGATACGCCGAGCTGGGAGAGCGGGGCGATTCGCAAGCCGGACCTCTCGCCAGTCGCCGTTCTTCCCGCGCCGCAGTACGAGGAGACCGCCCTCGTGGATACGGTTACGCGAGGCGTGGGGATGTTCGACCTCGACGTGCGCGACCGCCGCGTGGTGTTGAAGCCCAACCTGGTCGAGTTCGATCCCAATGGCGTCATCAATACGCACCCGACCCTGATTGCGGCTACGATCGAATCGTTCCGCAGCCTTGGGGCGCGCGAGGTGATCGTGGCGGAAGGGCCCGGACACAGGCGCGACAACGAATACCTGCTGCGGGCATCCGGACTCCATGAGCAGCTCGAAGTCATGGGTGCGCGCTTCGTCGATCTGAACCACGACGTCGTGCGGCGCGTGGGGCTGCGATCGAGCTTCACCGAGCTCGGGGAGCTCTATCTGCCCACCACGGTCCTCGACGCGGATCTGTTCGTTTCGATGCCGAAGCTCAAGACGCACCACTGGGCGGCGGTCACGCTTTCCATGAAGAACCTGTTCGGAATCGTGCCTGGCTCCCTGTATGGTTGGCCCAAGAACATCCTGCATTGGGTCGGCCTCGAAGGGAGCATCATCGACATCAACGCGGCGCTTGACGTGCCGCGGTTCAACATCGTGGATGGGATCGTCGGGATGGAGGGGAACGGACCCATTCAGGGTGAGGCGAAGCAGGTTGGAGTGGTCGTCTTCGGCGCAGATCCCGTCGCGGTCGACGCGACCTGCACCAGGCTCATGGGCATCGACCCGTGGAAGGTCGGCTACCTCTCGGCGGTGGAGCCGTTCCTCGGCAACCTCGCGCCCGAAGGGATCGAGCAGCGGGGAGAGAACCTGTCGACCCACCAGGCCGATTTCCGAGTGCTGGAGGGATTCTCGGGCACAAAGCCGGCGCCATCCGTGAGCGCGGGCTGACCGGTCGGCTTCGCGCCTGTCGTCGAGTTCGTGCCCGGGCGCCCGCGGTGCCTGACGCTGGCACGCGGAATGCTCGGATGCCACACTCGAACGGATCGGGGGTATGGTCTCGTGCGGCCGGAATCGAGCGGGCTCGCCGGGCCCGACCGACGCTCATGTCCAGGGTCGAGGATAATGAACCTGTACTTCGGGGACATGCTGCCTCCCACTCGGGAGCTCAGGGCGGAACGACAGGGGGAGCACGTCCTTGTCGGGACCGCGTCTCCGGTGCAGCTGGAAGTGCGGGCGATCGCCCACCACCTCACTCCCGACGGCACCAGTTGCATAGGCACGTTCCACGATGGGAGATCGATCAGCCGGTGCGCGATTCCGGAGGAGAGCGTCGAGGAGTTCCTCGAAATGGAGCTCTTCAAGCGGCCCGTATCGCTGGCGTTGAACGTCCGCCGCGGGGGGCCGGGTCTGGAGGGCAGCCTGCTCGCGCTGGTTCCGATGGAGGCACAGCTCGAAGAAGCGGAGGACGAGGCTCCCTGGAAGGCGAGCGTTCCCGGCGCGGGATACGAAGAGGCCGCCGGGCTCGCGCCGGAGGAGGGACAGCTCGTTGGGATCTTCCTCGGCCAGATCGTGCGCTTCGACAAGGATCGACGTAGCCCCGACAATCTCCTTCGCGAGGCGGCCGACATGCTGGCGGGGATCATTCGTGGCCAGGTCGGCAGCGTAGTGGACCGCGTGATCCAGGATCTCACCGATTTCACCGCCTGACGCTCCGGGCGATGCGGCTCGAGGCCGCAAACGCTGCGAATGGTCGCTCGGAGATCCCGACATGATCGTCTACCACGATGAGGAATGGGGCGTGCCCGTGCACGACGACCGGACCCTCTTCGAGTTCCTGCTCCTGGACTCGTTTCAGGCAGGGCTCAGCTGGGCCGTGATCCTTCGGAAGCGAGCCGCGTTCCGGAAGGCGTTCGCCGACTTCGACCCCGTCCGCGTCGCGGGGTTCGGTGAGGGCGAGGTGCGGGCGCTGCTCGAGAACGCCGGAATCGTCCGGAACCGGCAGAAGATCCTGGCCACCATTTCCAACGCCGCAGGGTTCCTCGAAGTGCAGCGGGAGTTCGGGAGCTTCGACCGCTTCATCTGGCAGTTCGTGGGGGGAGCACCGATCCAGAACCGGTGGTCCGCTCTGAAAGACGTTCCGGCCTCGACCGAGGAGGCCGAGCAGATGAGTCGGGAGCTCAAGCGGCGCGGCTTCAGCTTCGTAGGATCCACGATCTGCTATGCGTTCATGCAGGGGGCCGGGCTGGTGAACGACCACGTCGCGGGTTGCTTCCGCCATCCCGAGATCGAGTCACTATCGGTCGACTGAGTCCAGCCGCGACGAAAACCTGCCTCGGGGCCGGGCCCGAAGCATCGGGCCGGTCGCGTAGCGTGGCGCAGGAAGCCCTCGCCCGGTATGATCTGCGGACAGATTGGGATTCAGCCCGGTGTCGGAGGATCGAAGTGCGCCGTTTTCTGTTCGTGGCCGGGCTCCTTTCCATAGGGTCGTTCCTGGGAGCGTTGGGGTGTGGGGGTGAGGAGCCGACAAGACCGAACATCCTTTCTTCAGACGAAGCACGCTGCGCCGGTCTCGCGCTTCAGACCGGGAGCGACCTCGTGTGGTGTCCTCAGGTCGGGGGCACGTGCGCGTCTTCGGCTGCCTGTAGCTTCGTCGGGCAGGCACCTTCCACGATGCGATCTCCGGGTCCCGCACGAACGTCTTCTTTCGTCCCGTAGCGGGTCGCTGACTCCAGCGACCGCCCCGAGCTTCTCAGCCACCTTCCACACCGCTCGGCGCTCCGACGCCGAACCGACTATTGCCACCCCGGCTGGCGCTTCGCGGGCGACGCGCACCGGTTCGCCGTCTAAACGAAATATGATGTGACGTTACATAAGCGACTTACAGTAAACGCATTACGATAATCCGGAAGTGGCGATGAGAGTCCCTTCTAGGCCAGGGTCCGCCCGTTGCACCAGGGAGTGGTATGCGTCGATTTCGTCGTTGTCTCGTCCCTCTGATCGTCACCGTCATCCTCGGACATTTCGGCGGCTGCGGCGGTGTCGCGGAGCCGACCGGCGCTCCAGACCCGGTGACGTCGCTGGTGAGCAGGGTGAACCAGTACCGCGGCTCGATCGGGTGCCCGAGCCTCGAGTGGCACGAGCGACTGGCCGAGGTCGCCCGATCACACAGCGAGGACATGGCCAGGCGCTCGTTCTTTGGGCACATCAACCCGGATGGCGAGTCACCTTTCGATCGCATGCGACGGTCGGGGATCCAATGGATCGGTCCGGCCGGAGAGAATCTGGCACTCGCCAGAAGCGATGCGGCCGAGGTTCTGCGCATGTGGCTGGACAGCGATGGGCACCGGGCAAACCTGGAAGAGTGTCGCTACGGGTTCCACGCCGTCGGCCTCAGCAACGGTTACTGGACGCACCTGTTCCTCGCCCAACGCGCGAACTGAGTTGGCGGTCCGCTGAGGAGCTCGAGCGGGCCGTCCCCAAACGAGCCCGGCCCCTGCCGTTTTCTTCTGCATCCCCGAACGACGTGGCCGCACGAACCCGCTGAGCGTGCTCCTTTCGGGGCCGGGAGCTCAACCGGATTGGCCACTCCGAAGTGACCGTGTAGTATTCGCCGCTTCCTGAGCAGCGGAAGGAGTCTGCCATGCCGAGATGTAGGGTGTCCTCCCGGCTCCTCCGGCGAGTCGGATCGTTGCACCTGGCCGGATTGGCGATCCTCGTCGCCGCCCGCGCCGGGATCGCGCAACAGCCCCCGACCGAGGTCTTCGACCTGGTGCTCGTCGGCGGGAGCGTGATCGATGGGACCGGCAACCCGTGGTTTCGCGCCGACGTGGGAATCAGAGACGGTCGGATCGTCGCAGTCGGGGCGCTGGGGGCTGCGAAGACGGGACGCCGTCTCGATATCTCCGGTCGGTTCGTGGTCCCGGGATTCATCGACATTCACTCACACGCCGACGAGGGGTTGGACACCGAAGGCGCCGCCGGGACCTCGGGTGCGCGCCGCCGCGCCGCACCCAACCTCGTCAGCCAGGGCGTGACGACCGTGGTAGTCAACCAGGACGGACGATCCGCGTGGCCGATCGCTGAACAGCGCGCAAAGCTCGAGCGTCTGCGGTTCGGCCCCAACACCGCCCTCATGGTGGGGCACAATTCGATCCGCGCGATCGCCCTCGGGGACGAATTCCGGCGTCCGGCCACACAGGCCGAGACCGACCGGATGCGGGAGATGGTCCGTCAGGCCATGCGCGAAGGCGCCTACGGCCTCTCGGCCGGTCTGGAGTACGTCCCCGGCCGCTGGAGCACTACGGAAGAGGTGCTGGCACTCGTCGAGGAGGCCGGCCGAGCCGGTGGTGTGTACATCGTGCACGAGCGCAGCTCGGGCCAGGATCCGATGTGGTACTGGCCCAGCCACGATCCACCCGGTCCGCCGACCATGCTTCATACGATCCTGGAGGACATCGAGATCGCCGAACGCACGGGCGTGACCACGGTTGCCACCCATATCAAGGCTCGCGGGGCCGATTTTTGGGGGAGTGGCCGGGCGTTGATCCAGCTGATCGAGCGTGCTCGCGCCAGGGGCGTTCCGATTTGGGCAGACCATTACCCCTACAACACGACAGGGAGTGACGGAAACACCATTCTGATCCCGGGGTGGTTCATCCGTCAGGTCTCGGGGGAGGAGGAACCGAGCCAGACGGACTTTGCCTCGGCCTTGAGAGACGCGTTGGCCGATCGCGATCTCGGCGCGGATCTCAGGAAGGACATTGCACACGAGATTCGACGGCGTGGCGGTCCCGACAACCTGATCGTGTTCGAATACCCGGACTCGAGCGCGATCGGCCAGAGCTTGGCCGCGCTCGCTTCGGCGTCCGGGCTCGATGCGGTCGAGATGGCGATTCGTCTTCAGCTCGACGGGTTTGCTCGCCGGCCGGGTGGCACCCGCATTCGTGGGTCCTCGCTCTCCGAGATCGACGTAGAGGCGTTCGCGGCGCGTCCCTGGGTGGCGCGACCGCCTCCGACGCCGGAATCGCGCTCCCGGGCGACGGGCCGGTGCACGCGCGCTACTACGGGACGTTCCCCCGCAAGATCTCTCGCTACGCCGTCGAGCGCGGTGCCCTGCGATTGGAGGACGCCATCCGTTCGGCGACGTCACTTCCCGCTCAAATCCTGGGGATCAAAGACCGTGGTTTGGTTCGGGAGGGGCTCCAGGCAGACTTGGTGGTGCTGGACCTGGCGACGCTGCGAGACCGAGCCACCTTCTTCGAGCCGCACCAGCACGCCTCCGGCGTGGATTACGTCCTGATCAACGGCGAGCTGGTCGTCGACCGGGGTGAGCTCACGTACTCTTTGCCCGGGTGGATCCTCACTCCGGATGTGAACGCGCGAGCCCGAACGGTGGAAGAAGGGACAGGGCCTCGAAGGTGAGCGCGGACGAGCTCGCTACGCCCACCCGAGGGGCCCGCGGCGGCCCGCGCGGCAGATTGCGATCTGCAACCGAGACGGCCCTATGCAAAAACTTCCATACGCCCGGTGCGGACCGCGGCGCGTGGAGCACCCATAACATCATGTGCGAAAAGGATGTTACGAAATCCCCGGCGGGCTGAGTCAAGTTGAACGGTTCTTGCACCTGCGGCCTTGAAAATCTTGTTCATGAGTCGCGCATCAAGGACCTGCTGAAGGAGCTGCGGAGCCTCGCTCTCCAGAACCCGGGAGATCCCGCTCTGCGAAGCCACCTCTCCCGCGGACTGTTCAGCGCCTTGACCTACGTGACCGAGTCCGGTGACCGTGACGAGCGAGACCGGATCGTACAGGAGCTCCGCGACCTCGCAGCCGAGCACCCCGAAGACGACGTCGTGCGAGGCAATCTGGCCCGCGCGCTGTTCAACGCGCTCAACTATGCACACGCGGAGGAGAATCCGAGCGAGCGCGATCGCTCGCTTCAAGAGCTCCGGGCGTTGGGTGCCGAGCACCCGAGCGACGACGCGGTCCAGGAGCACCTGGCGAAGTCTCTCTTCAACTCACTGAACTACGCGAAAGAGGACGGAGATCTCCCGACGCGAGATGCCATCTTGGAGGAGCTACGGGGGATCCATGCGCAGGCGTCCGGCGCGACAGGCGCCCGCCTTCGACTCGTAAAGGGGCTGTTCAACGCGATCAGCCATGCGGTTGAAGAGGGTGATCCGACTCGCGCTGCATCGTTGCTCTCGGAGCTGCGCGATCTGTCCGGACAGTATCCCGACGACTGGGAGATCCAAGCCCGGTTCTCGAAGGGGCTGGCCACCGTGCTCCACCAAACCTGTCAGACACAGGATACAGCAGCTTGCACCGAGTTGTTGGACGAGCTCCGCGAGATCGCGGGCGCACACCCCGACCAACTCGTGTTGCGGGAGAGCCTCGCGATGGGGCTCTCCGACACGCTCCAGGTTGTCGGAGAAGCGGGCGATCCCGGTCATCGGGCCGACCTCCTGGAGGAACTTCGCCTCCTTGCTTCCAATCACCCTGACGTGGAGAGCATTCAGGCCCGTCTCGCTTCGGGCATCGTGAGCGAGCTGAGCCTGACACGCGTGGACTGATCTCTGGTGGGCGGCGGCCTCCGTGCCGCCGCCCGCAGCGGCAGCCGATCCGTCTCAGATTCGCTGCCAGGGCGCCGCGAAGCACCGTCGACCGTCGTTTGTGAGGGACGCCGGCATCTTCACCGACACGAGGCCACCTGACGGGTGCAGGCTATCGCGAGTCTGCAACATCGTGCGCCTGGGGCCCGATCCGTCGCCACCGATCCGGGCGCACAGAGCTCCGTATACCGTTACCACAACACACGTTTGGGGTGTTCGTCCCGGCCGGTCCGCACCGGGTACGGCCCTTGCTTCGCTCACGATCTGCCCAGCATCGGGTGGAACCACGTTTTTGGTTGTTAAAAAGGTTCCATGCGTCCGTGCATGATGAAGTCCCAGGGTGGATCCCAACTGCCGAAACCGGTCGAGGTGTGCAGGCGCCCTCGCCGGCTGGGGGCGCGGGCGCATGGGCCTTTTTTCCCTCCCCACTGAACCGGTGGTCCCGGAACCTCGCACCGCTGCTGCCCCGTTCATACCTTGGGCGCCCAGCGGGGGAAACCGATGAGACGACAAGCCTGGATCGCCATCGCGCTCGGATCGCTACTTCTTGCCGGGGTGTTCGGCCCGAGGCTCGCATCGCGGGACGAAGCGAGCGGCGTGGACACGGACGCCGTCGAAGGTGGAGAACCACCGGGCGAACGGGCGCCGACGATCTATTTGGAGACGCTGGAGGGTTCCAGCGCATCGTTGCTCGACTACGCGGGACGTGTCGTGGTACTCAACCTGTGGGGTACGTGGTGCGCCCCCTGCCGGTACGAGATCCCCGAACTGGCGGAGCTACACAGCGCCTACGAGGATCGCGGTGCGATCGTGATCGGCCTCGCGATCGACTCCGGCGAGCCCGCACAGATCCGGGCGTTTGCGGAGCGTTATGGGGTCAACTACCCGATCTGGACATCCACGGGAGCGATCGCCGTGTCGGAATTCGGGGCGGTAGGCTACCCCTTCACGCTGGTGGTGGACCAGCAGGGCCGAACCCGGAAGCGATACATCGGACCGCAGACGTTCTCGACCCTGGCGGCGGAGCTCGACGCATTGCTGGACCCGGCAGGAGAGCCCGGTACGTCCGAATCAGGTAGCTGAGCTTCGGGCGCTTTCGGCGACGCGCGCCCGCCGGATCGTCCCAACATTCTCGAACCCCAGCTGCTGTCCCTGGAACAGTCGGGCATACAGCCCATCCCGTTCCAGCAACTCCGCGTGAGGCCCTTGCTCGACGATTCGTCCCGTGTCCAGGACCAGCAGCCGATCCGCTCGGGCCGCGGTCCGAAGGCGGTGGGCAATGATGACAGTGGTCCGTCCACGCATCGCCTGCTCCAGCGCCTCCTCGACGAATTGCTCGCTCTCGGCATCCAGGCTACTCGTGGCCTCGTCGAGGATCAGGATCTCAGGCGATTTCAGCAGCACGCGAGCGATCGCGAGTCGTTGTCGTTGACCCCCCGATAAACGCACGCCACGCTGCCCGACGCGGGTATCGTACCCATCAGGCAAGCGTCGAACGAACTCCTGCGCATGCGCCGCGCGCGCCGCGGCCTCGATCTCCTCGTCGCTGGCATCCAACCTCCCGTACGCGATGTTCTGGCGGATAGTGCCCGCGAACAGCGGGTGCTCCTGAGGCACGATCCCGACACGCTCGCGCAGATCCTCGAGCCGGAACCGACGGATGTCGGTGCCATGCACCCGGATGACTCCACGCGTCGGATCCCAGAAACGAGGTATCAACGACGCGAACGTGGTCTTCCCGGCTCCACTCGGGCCGACGATGGCGACAACCTCCCCGGGCGCTATGCGAAGGTTGATGTCGGCCATGGCCCAGGGCTCCTCCGGACCGTACCGAAACCAGACGTCCTCGAACACGATCTCGCCGGGGGCTCCGTGCGGCATCGGCTCGGGACGCGCCGGATCCCGTATGTCCGGTTCACGGTCCAGGAGCTCGAAGATGCGCTTTGCCGCGCCCTGCGCTTCCTGGTACGCACTCCAGAGCGTCGCCAGGGTCGAGATGGCCGCGGCCACCTGAAACGCGTACAGGAGAAACGAGACCATCTGGCCCGCCGTGATCTGCGCGAGGATGACGAGCCTCCCACCCTGCCACAGAACAAGCACGATGCCGCCGAAGGCGACGAACGTCAGCACGCCGATCAACAGACCTCGCGCCAGGGCGCGTGACAGCGCCGCCTCCAGCGCATCTCCGATTCGCTCGCCGTATCGCGTCCGCTCCTGGTCTTCGCGCACGAAGCTCTGCACCACGTCTACCTGCGCAAACGCCTCTTCGGCCGCGGCGTGCGCGTCGGCGATGCGGTCCTGGACGATGGTGCTCCGGCGTCGCAGGAAGCGGCCGAAGGTGAATCCCAGGAGGACGACGGCCGGCGCCACCGTGAGCGTGGTGAGCATCAGCTGCCAGTGCAGGAGCGACAAGAGCGTGAGCCCGCCGACGAGATACAGCGTCTGCCGCGCCAGCTCGGCGAGCTGGTGCCCGAGTACGCCCTGGAGGGTGGAGCAGTCCGAGGCCAGCCGGCTGGTCAGCTCGCCCGATGGAGAGTCCGCGTGGAAGCCGGGCGACAACCGGATCAGATGCGAAAAGAGGTCGGTGCGGAGCCGTGCGACGACTCGCTCACCGGTGGCCCCGAGCAGGTAGGCCTCACCGAAGTTGAGGACCCCTTGAACGGCGAACAGCGCCGCCAGCCCGAGCGCGATCTGACCCAGTTGCTCGAGGTTCCGGTTGACGAACGCCGCGTCCATCAGATAGCGGACTACGAGCGGGAAGGCGAGACCGGTGGCTGTGCTGAAGACGAGGCAGATGGCGGCGCCCGTCAGCGCACCGCGGTGAGGTCGGAGTCGGGGCGCGAGCCTACGGAGCGTGAACAGGTCGAACTTCGATTCGGCGTTCGGCATCTGGCTCCTTGGCTCCCCCCCTTCCTCCACCTATCTTGCGCGCCCGCCTATCGCCTCAACGCGGCAACTTCGCACCGGCCGGGAGGCACGCGCAAACTGACCCGACAGGATCCTGGGTGGGTCGGAGGTGGCAATCCAAATGAACAGCGACGAATCCGGCGAGGGACCGCACACCGGTACTCGCCAGGATGATGCGGGGTCGCAACGCGACGGCACCGGGTGGCGGCGGCTCGCGAAGATCGCGGCGATCGTCAGCTATCTGCTCATAGTTCTCGGGGGCGTCGTACGGATCACCGGTTCCGGGCTGGGCTGCGGCGATGACTGGCCCCTGTGCAACGGACAGCTGATCCCTCCGTTGGATCTTCCCACCCTGATCGAGTACGGGCACCGGCTCGTCGCGGCGGCCGTTTCGATACTGGTCGCGACGCTCGCGGTCTGGGCCTGGCGACGGCGCGCGGCCTCCGGCTGGAGCCGGCGCGCGCGTCTGGCCACGTGGGCCCTGGGCTTGCTCATCGTGCAGGTGATGTTGGGTGCCGTGACCGTGTGGCTCGAGCTTCCTCCGTGGTCCGTGATCCTACACCTGGCGACCGCGATGTCGCTCCTTGCCGTCTTGTTGATCGCCGCCCTCGGACGCCGCCCGGGCGTGGCTCCGACGCCGGGTGTGTCGGGCAGCCGCGGAAGCCTGGCCTGGACGCTGACGGGACTCGGTGCGGCGGTCGTGGTCCTCGGGGCGCTCGTCGCCAATCTGGACGCCGCCCCCGCCTGTCAGGGCTTCCCGTTGTGCAACGGCCGCTGGCTGCCCGGGCCCAGCTGGCGAGTGCAGCTTCACTGGCTGCACCGGTTCGCCGCGTATGTGCTGATTGCGGGGAGCCTCACGCTCCCGTGGCTGGCCGCCCGCGTCCGGTCGAAGGGCGGACAGGCGCGTACGGCGGCCTGGATCGTGGCGGCGACGGCGCTTGCTCAGTTGATCGTCGCAGCGGCCATGGTGCTGCGCTTCCTGCCCGATGATCTGCGCGCGCTTCACGTCGCGCTGGGCACGGCCGTCTTCGCTGCCCTCCTGGCGCATGCGTGGCTACAGGTGCCGGGGACCCGAGCGGCCGGAACCCGAGCGCCCGGCTAGACCGCCTCCAGCAGCGCCACGTGACCCAGACCGCCGGCCGCGCACACGCTCACGATCGCGAGTGTGCCCGTCGGGCGGTCCGAAAGCTCCCGGACCGTCTGGGAGAGCATGCGGGCCCCGGTGGCGGCGAACGGGTGCCCGAGCGCGACGCTCCCGCCGTTCGGGTTTATCCGGTCGCTCGGGAAGCTGCCGAAATTGCGGTCCACTCCCGACCGGTCACGGAGCCACTCGCGAGTCTGAAGCGCCGCGATCGTCGACAGCACCTGCGCGGCGAACGCCTCGTGGAACTCCCACAGCTCGATGTCGTCGTAGCCGAGGTCGTGTCGCGCCAGCAGCCGGGCGATCGCGATCGCCGGTGCGATCAGAAGCCCATCGCGACGCAGGTCGATCGCGGCCTCTTCCCAATCCAGCAGGCGGGCTCGGGGAAGGGTTCCGGGAAGGCGGCCGGCTCCCTGGGCCGAGGCGACCCAGCAAGCAGCCGCGCCGTCCGTCAGCGGCGAGGAATTCCCAGCGGTCAACGTGCCGCGCGCCCGGTCGAACACAGGGCGCAGGCCGGCCAGCTTCTCCAGAGTCGTGTCTGGTCGCGGGATCATGTCCCGGTCGGCGCGGAACGTCCCGGGTGAAACCAGCAGCGGCCGGAAGAAGGCCCCGCCGTCCGCCGATGCCCCGAGGTGACTGGCGCGCGCTAGCTCGTCCTGCGCGCCCCGCGAGATGCTCCACTCCTTCGCCATCTCTTCCGTATGCTGGCCCATCGTCTTGCCGGTCTTCCGCTCCTTCACGGCCGGGATGGCGAGCTTGAGGTCCGAGAGCCGCACCTGACCGAGCGTGCGCACCGCGCGGCCCGCGCCACCCGCGGAGGCCACACGCCGGAAAGTCCTGCTCATGCCCTTCGAGAGCCCGATCTGCGTGTGGGTCATGGACTCGACTCCCCCGCACAGGGCGAGCCCGATGCCTCGCGCCCGTATTTGACCCGCGGCGTGCGTGGCGGCCGCCAGGCTCGAAGCGCACGCCTGGATGATGGTCTGGCCCGGCACCCTCGCATCGAGGCCCGACTCGAACCACACCTCGCGCGCCCAGTTGCTCACGGCCAGCGTCGGGATGACCGCACCCCAGAGAACCAGGTCGATCTCGCCCGCCCGCTCACGCCCGGGGCCGGATTCGCCCGCCACGGTCTGTTGAACGACAGGCGCGGAAAGCTGGAGGGCGTCGAGCTCGCCCAACTCACGATCGATCTTGCAGAACGGGCTCCGGAGCCCGGGGAAGACGAACACTTCGGGTGACGTGTTCATGAGGCGCTCCTGGAATCGGGGATCACGCGCACCCAAGGGGAGTGCCCGGTCCGGAACGATGCATGGCATCGGACGCGCGCCATGCGCAAGATGGTGCGCGCATCGAGCACACGTGGCCACCTGAGACATGAGCCTGCGATGATCCGGAAGCGAGTTTCGCGGTGACGATCAGAGTCCGTTTCGCCCCCAGTCCGACGGGGTACCTGCACGTGGGAGGCGCCCGGACGGCGCTGTTCAACTACCTGTTCGCGCGCCGGCACGGTGGCGTGTTCGTTCTCCGGATCGAGGACACGGACCGGGACCGGTCGAGTGACGAGATGACCCAAGCCATCCTGGATGGACTGAGCTGGTTGGGTCTCGAAGTCGACGAAGGACCGGTCCACCAGGCAGACGGGGTGGCCCGGCACCGTCGCGATGCGCTGGACCTGTTGGAGGCCGGGGACGCGTACCGGTGCTTCTGCACGCCGGCCGATCTGGCGGCGCGCCGGGCGGAGGCGGAGCAGAGAGGGGAAGGGTTCGGGTACGACGGTCGCTGTGGAGGTCTCGACGCCCATACGTCCTCGTCACGCGCCGACAGCGGAGAGCCTTTCGCGATCCGATTTGCCGTGCCGGGCGGGACGACGTCCTGGGTCGACCTCGTGCACGATGAGCTCGCGTTCGACAACTCGACCCTGGACGACTTCGTCATCCTTCGCTCCGACGAGACCCCCGTATACAATCTCGCCGTGGTGTCCGACGACGCCGCGGCTGGCATCACGCACGTGATCCGGGGCGACGACCACATCTCGAACACACCGAAGCAGATCCTCATCTACCGCGCGCTAGGGCACGAGCCGCCGGCATTCGCACACGTACCGATGATCCTCGGGCCGGACGGCAAGCGGCTCTCGAAGCGCCACGGGGCCATGGCGATCGGGGCGTACGGCGAGCTCGGGTTCCTGCCCGAAGGTATGGTCAACTTTCTCGCACTCCTGGGTTGGTCACCCGGCGACGACAGAGAGGTCATGCGGCCGGCCGAGATCATCGAAGCGTTCGATCTGGGGCGCGTGCAGAAGAAGAGCGCCGTGTTCGACACCGAGAAGCTCGAGTGGTTGAACGGCCAGCACATCGCCCGTACGCGCGGCGCGGACTTGCTACCGCTGATCGCGGAAGCGCTCCGATCGGAAGCGGATCGGGCGCCCCCTGTCGCGGGGGCCCTGTCGGAGCTGGAAGCCGACACGGACCGCGCCATCGCGGTGATCGATCTGGTGAAGGAACGACCACGCACGATCCCGTTACTCGCGGCGCAGGTGAGCCCGTTCTTCGGGGACACCGTCGGCTACGACGATCATGCCGTGGACCGGTTCTGGAAGCGGCCCGTGGAAGCGGCGAACCTGCTTCGCGCGCTCCAGACTCGCCTGCGCTCGGTAGACACCTGGGCACCGGAGCCGCTTGAGGGCGCGCTCCGGGCGCTGGCGGATGAGCGGGAGGTCGGGGCAGGGAAGATGATCCATCCCCTCCGCGTCGCGCTCATGGGGCAGGGGGTGAGCCCCGGCATCTTCGACGTCCTCGTGATGATGGGGCGCGAGCGTACGGAGAGCAGGATCGAGTCGGCGCTCGGCTACCTGGATGCCAAGGCCGCGGTCGAAATGTCCGAGGGAGAGCCCCGGACGTGAGTGGCCTGGCTCGAGAGCCGCACGATCCTTCGCCGGACGACTTCCGTTGGATGCGCAGAGCCCTCGAGCTGGCCGGCCGTGCGGGCGATCAGCATGAAGTGCCGATCGGAGCCGTGTTGATCGGACCCGAAGGGCTCGTGGCCGAGGACCACAACCGGACCCGCGAGCTCTCCGATCCGACCGCGCACGCGGAAGCGCTCGTGCTTCGGGCGGGAGGGAGACGGCTGGGCGACTGGCGGCTACTCGATCACACGCTGTACGTGACGCTCGAGCCCTGCGCCATGTGTATCGGGGCCGCCGTGCTCGCCCGCATCCGGAGACTCGTTTTCGGCGCCCGAGACCCGAAGGCCGGGATGTGCGGCTCGCTCGAAGACCTCGCCCAGGATGCCCGGCTCAATCACCGGATCGATGTGACCGGTGGCGTGCTCGCCGAGGAGAGCTCCCGATTACTCAGGGTCTTCTTCGGACAGAGGCGCTGAGCGTACCGGATCGCCGCTTCGCCGGCCAAGGAAGCGGAGCGTGAGGTAGAGGCCGGCGATCCCCAACGCGTACGAGATGGCCGGGTGAAGTCCGAAGGCGGTGGCCAGATAGCCCGCCAGCAATGCGGTCACCGCGACCGTGAGGGCATACGGGAGCTGCGTGCGAACGTGATCCATGTGGTCGCACGCCGATGCCATCGAGCTGAGTACGGTCGTGTCCGAGATCGGGGAGCAATGGTCGCCGAAGATCGCCCCGGCGAGCACCGCGCTGACCGTGCCGAGCAGTAGCGTCGAGCTGAGGCCACCCGCCGCTGGGGAGGCCCCGCCCATCGCGACCATCAACGGGACGACGAGCGGCAGAAGGATCGCCATCGTCGCCCAGGACGTGCCTGTCGCGAAGGAGATCGCGGCCGCCGTGATGAAGACCAGCGCCGGCAGGAGACGCGGGTCCAGATTGTCCGACAGGATCTGCGTCAGGTAGCGAGCCGTCCCGACCTCCTCGGTCACCAGGCCCAGCGACCAGGCGAGGATGAGGATCGCGAAGGCCACCATCATCGCCCTCGCCCCGGCCAGCAGTCCCTCGATCGATTCTCTCAACGTGAGGATCCGCTGGGTGACCGACAGCGTCATCGCCACGATGGCCCCGGCCAGCGACCCCCAAAGGAGTGTCTTGAAGGGGTCGGCCGCGCCGAAGATATCCCAGAGCGACCCGTCTCCCGCGTTGGCCCGGCCGTCATAATACAGGCCGAGCACCACGACGATCACGACCGTGAAAATCGGGATGGCGGCGTTGTACCAGCGGTGCGGGGCACCCTCCTTCGCGTCCAGCCCCCCGCTCTCCGTGTCCACCATGAGCTGTGCGCCTTCGCGATACACGCCGCCGCCCGATCGCGCGCGGCTCTCCGCTCCGTGCATCGGTCCGAAATCACGGCGCGTGAAGACGATCAGACCGACCATCGCCAGCGCCAGTATCGGGTAGAACAGGTACGGGATCGTCTCGAGGAACACCGTGAACGGGCTGGCGTTCGCGAGGCTGGCGGCCAGGGCCGGATCGCTGGTCTGCTGCGAGGCGATGCGCAGACCATCCTGGATGCGCGAGATCTCGAATCCGACCCAGGTCGAGACGAACACGATCGTCACCACGGGCGCGGCGGTCGAATCGACGATGTACGCGAGCTTCTCGCGCGAGATCCGCAGCTTGTCCGTGATGGGCCGAAACGTGTTCCCGACGATCAGGGTGTTCGCGTAGTCGTCGAAGAAGATCGCCAGCCCCGCGAGGAAGGTCGCCAGCTGTGCCCGGCGAGGTGACGTGGCCAGGGGGCGTACGGCCGCCACGATCCCACGGCTGCCCCCGCAGCGGCCGATGACTCCCACCATGCCTCCCAGGAGCGCCGAAAAGATCAAGATGGAAGCGTTGCCCGAATTCGCGACCGATGGTGTGATGAACGTATCGATCGACCTCCAGAACGCGTTCAGCGGGTTGAGGCCGGCCACGAAGAACGCCCCGATCCACACGCCCAGGAAGAGCGAGATCACGACCTCGCGGAAAATGAGAGCGAGCGCGATCGCGACCAGCGGTGGGAGAAGGCTGATCCACCCCGGGAAGATCGGAGGGTCGTAGGATCCCTCGCCGCTCCCTCCCGTCGCCCCGGCGACCGCGATGCGAAGCGGGAGCTCCGCCCGGTCACCCACCTCGAGGTCGCGGATCTGGACATCCTCGCGGGACGGGAGTTCACCGGCGGCCAGCTCGCGCCCGTCCGCCGTCAATACCTGGAACCTGGCGTCCACGCGGTCTTCGAGCCGGATGGTGAGATTGAACGGCACACCGCGCAGCAACACGCTCGGCCCGTCGACGCCGACGGAGAGGTCGGCCGTCGCTCCCTGTCCGGAGAGTGGAGTGGCGCCGGGCGCCAGGAGCAGGAGCGCGCCGAGGGCCGATAGCGCGACGCGCGAAGAGGGACCCGTGCATGAATACATGCGCCGTACCCTACGGCGTCCTCGACAGATGGGTCAAATCCGCGACCGGAAGGCGGCTGCCGGCCGCGGTGGGAGGGTGAGTGGCGTCTGCGGCGGACGCCGAGCGTTGATCGCGCGATTCGCCCCTCCTATACTCTGCGCGACCCTTCGACCGGAGCGGTGCCGCCAGCGTCGGTGGTCCGACCCTGTCGATCGCGGATTCGATCTCCGGCCCACGTAC
The DNA here is from genome assembly GCA_039589195.1 of Gemmatimonadota bacterium. Taxonomy (GTDB): domain Bacteria; phylum Gemmatimonadota; class Gemmatimonadetes; order Palauibacterales; family Palauibacteraceae; genus JBDHAC01. The sequence continues at coordinate 22,229 of JBDHHV010000030.1, forward strand.
CGGCGTATGTAGACGAGCGTGCCCATCCAGGCCAACAAACGAGTCCAAACGGTGATCGAAGCGGCCGAAGCGGCCGCCGTTCTCGCGGAGCTCGCGGACGAGATCCACTCCGCGGTCCCGGCGGACGCATCCCTGGTGCTCGTCGGAATCCAGAGGCGCGGTGTCGAGCTGGCCGACCGGATCGCGGAGCTTCTCGAGGATCGGCGATCACAGCCGACGCCCACCGGCTCGTTGGACATCACCCTGTATCGGGACGACTTCAACCAGATCGGCCCCCGTCCGCTCATCGGCACGAGCGACCTTCCCGAGGACATCACCGATCGACACGTGGTTATCGTCGACGACGTCCTGCACACGGGTCGGACGATCCGCGCCGCACTCAACGAGCTCGCTGACTTCGGTCGTGCCAGCCGAGTCCAGCTGTGCGTGTTGATCGACCGTGGCGGACGCGAGCTGCCCATCCAACCCGACTACGTCGGCCGACGGTTCGTGGTTCGCGCGGGGAGCGAAATCTCGGTGCGGGTTCCCGAGCTGGATGGTGCCCTGGGAGTGGACCTGGTGTCCACCACCCGGGTCGACGGGTCGACCACGAATGACCACGGCGCGACCACGCTCGGCGATAGCGCGACACAGATCGAGGAAGCGGAATGAGCGCGAAGACAGCCGATCTCGAGCTCGGCAAGGACCTGATCGGTCTGGAGGATCTCTCCCGTGAGCAGGTCCTCGGGATCCTCGACACGGCAGAACCGTTCAAGGAAATCAGCGAGCGACAGATCAAGAAGGTACCCGTGCTTCGCGGGCAAACGATCGTAAACCTGTTCTTCGAGCCCTCTACTCGAACCCGCATCTCGTTCGAGTTCGCCGAGAAGCGACTCGGCGCCGACACGGTCAACATCTCCTCCTCCGGTTCCTCCGTGCAGAAGGGCGAGACCCTGGTCGACACGGCTCGGAACCTGGAGGCGATGCGGATCAATATGGTGGTGGTCCGTCATGGCTCGGCGGGAGCTGCGGGGTTCCTGGCCGATCGTATCCCTTCCAACGTGATCAACGCGGGAGACGGGCAGCACGAGCACCCGACCCAGGGCCTACTCGACCTCCTCACGATCCGGGACAGGTTCGGGTCCATTGACGGGCGCCGGGTGTGCATCGTGGGCGACATCCTGCATTCGCGCGTCGCGCGCTCGAACATCTGGGGGCTGTTGAAATGCGGGGCGGAGGTCGCCGTGTGCGGTCCGAAGACGCTGATCCCGAAGGGGATCGAGGAATTGGGCGTGCACGTGATCCCGCGGGTCGAAGAAGCGATCGAGTGGTGCGACGTGCTGTACGTCCTACGGCTCCAGCTGGAGAGGATGGACGCCGGCTACGTGCCCTCGCTGCGGGAGTACAACCGCGTCTTCGGAGTCAGCTCGGAACGGCTCGCGCATGCTTCCGACGAGATGGTCGTGCTTCACCCCGGTCCGATGAACCGCGGTGTGGAGATCGACTCGGACGTGGCCGACGGACCCCGCTCCGTGATTCTCCCGCAGGTGACGAACGGTGTCGCGGTCCGGATGGCGGTCCTCTACCTCCTTTCCGGAGGGAACCCCGAACGTGCCGAAGCGGCAAAACGGGGGGACGCATGAGCCGGCCGCTTCTGCTCGTCGGGGGACGCACCCTCGACCCGTCTCAGTCCCTCGATGGCCCCGGGGACCTGCTGGTTCGCGACGGGCGTATCGAAGCGCTCGGGCAGGTCACCGCTGTTCCCGAGGACGCCGAGCGCGTCGACGTCGACGGGTTGGTCGTGGCGCCCGGCTTCATCGATTTGCACGTCCACCTCCGGGAGCCTGGGGACGAGCACAAGGAGACCATCCGCAGCGGCGCGCTCGCGGCGGTTGCGGGGGGCTTCACGACCGTGTGGGCGATGCCGAACACCGATCCTCCGATCGATGATCCTGCGGCCGTGGGTTTCGTGCGCGCTGCCGGAGCACGCGCCGGAGGGGCACGCGTTTCACCTGTCGGCGCGGCCTCACTGGCGCTGAAGGGAGAGCAGATGACCGAGGTCGGTGAGCTGGTCGCCGCGGGCGCGGTCGCGGTCACCGATGACGGTCACCCGATCTGGGATGGCTCGCTCATGCGCCGGCTGCTCGAATACACTCAGACCTTCGGCATCCCCGTGGTGCAGCACGCCGAAGATCCCGTTCTCTCCGCCGGTGGAGTAATGAACGAGGGGACGGTCGCGACGGCGTTGGGTCTGAGGGGCATTCCGAACGCGTCGGAGGCCGCGATCGTCGCCAGAGACCTCTACCTGGCGGAGCTGACGGGCGGGCACCTCCATGTCCAGCACGTCTCGACTCGCGAGGCCGTCGACCTGATCGAATCCGCCCGATCTCGCGGCGCGCACGTGACCGCCGAAGTGACACCGCACCATCTCGCGCTGACCGAAGAGGCGGTGCGGGGCTATCGGACCGAGGCGAAGATGAACCCCCCGCTCAGGACCGAAGCCGACCGGGACGCGCTCCGTAGCGGGTTGGCCGAAGGCGTGATCGACGCGATCGCGACCGACCATGCGCCACATCATTACCAGGGCAAGGAGCGGGAGTTCGACGACGCTCCGTTCGGTGTCGTGGGTCTGGAGACGGCGCTGGGCGTCTGCATGAGCGAGTTGGTGCAGACCGGGATCCTGTCGTTGTCAGATATGGTGGATCGACTGTCCTGCGGCCCGGCACGGATCATGGGACTCGAGGGTGGCACATTGCGTCCGGGCAGCCCGGCAGACATCGTCGTATTCGATCCGGAGGAGCGTTGGACGGTGGACCCGGCTCAGTTTCGGTCCAAGAGCCGGAACACACCATTCGCGGGGCGTGAGCTCCGGGGGCGGGTCCGAAGAACCATCGTCGGCGGCGAGACGCGGTTTCTCGAGCCACAGGAGCAGCCGGCCCGCTCCCTCACCAGAGCCGGTTGAGGCAGAACCGGCCGATCATCCATTGACCGGTCCGCAGGGCGGGCCGGGGTTCAGAACTGCGGAGCCTCCGAACGGGAGGCGGCACACTACGGTCCACGCGTTCGATCACGGACGCGGCAGCAGCAAATGGGCGTGACATGGTCGACACGAAGCAAGACATTGACTCCGTAATCCCCGCCGAAGTTACCGAGCTCATCGGTGAGTCTCAGCAGATCCAGGGCTGGATCGAGAAGCTTGCCGAACTCCGTGACGAGACCAGCCCCGCGGTCTACGAGAAGGTGCACACCGACTACAAAGCCCGGATGGCGGAGGTAACATCACGCCTCTCGACGCACCAATCCGACTTGAGCAGGACGCTCGACAAGCGCCGCACGGGCGTCGAGAAGCTCCGGACGGAACGGGACGAGCAGGCTGCCGAGCTGGAGGAGGCCAAGCTGCGCTTCGCGGTCGGCGAATACGGGTCCGACGAGTGGGATCAGCGACGCGGCCGGATCGAGAGAGGGCTTCAGTCGATCAAGGACCGGCTCTCCGCGGAGGACGCCACGCTCGAGGAGCTCGAAACGATACTGGCAAGCATTCTGCCGGAGGGACCGGAGGGGAGCGCGACGAAGGAAGAGGAGAAGCCGGCGCCGGCATGGCTGGCGAGCGGCGAGGCGACCTCGGAGGGCGCACCTGGGCCGGACGCATCTGGGGAGGATGCACCTGCGAAACGTGCGCCTGCGAAGGGTGCACCGGCGGAGGTGAAGGCCGAGGCCCCGAAGGGAGAGCCCGAGGACGAACCCGCACAGGCGGTGAAGGAAGCGGGCGGGAAGAAGCAGGAGAAGATTGCCGCAGCCGCCGCGAAGCCGGGCGACGCGAAGGACGACGCCGTCAAAGGCGGCGAAGCCCGAGGTGAGGAAGAGGAGTACATGGACGAGCTGGAGTTCCTCGAGTCGCTCTCGCTCGAAGAATCGGATCGGTTCGACGCCGTATCCGCGATGTTGGACGAGGAAGAGGGCGGGAAGGGCGGTTCAGAGTAACCCCGGCGAATCCCTTCGATCGCCCGGGCCGGGATCTTACTCCTGGGTGAGTCGCAAGACGTGGCGCGCGACGCGCGCCTTCTGCCGTGCGGCGGCGTTCGGCTCAATGACCCGCCGCTGCGCGGCCCGATCCAACGCCGCGTACAGCTCGGGCAGCGCCGAGTTGGCCTCTTCGGCCGATTCCATGCTCAAGATGTTCTTGGTCCGCGTACGGATCTCGGACCGTACCGTCCGATTCTGAAGCCGACGGGCTCGCGACTGGCGCAGCCGTTTCTTCGCGCTGGCGTTGTTTGGCACGTGGTCGTCTCTCGTGTCGTTTGTGGTTCCCTCGCGGTGTGGGAGCGACCAGGGGTCGATCCGGTCCCGCGCCAAGATTGGAAGCCCACTAAATTACTCGGGGATCGGGTCATGCTCAAGGGCCCCGTCAAGCTCACCCTGTCCCGATGATGCAGGAGCTCTCCGGTCTTCTCATCTTCTTCCCGGTTCTGCTCGTCTCCATCATCCTGCACGAGTACGCGCATGCCAGAGTCGCCGTGGCTCAGGGCGACCCCACTCCGGCGCAGCTCGGTCGAGTCACCCTGAATCCGCTCCCGCACATCGATCCGGTCGGCAGCCTGATCGTGCCTGCCGCTCTGTGGATCATGTCGGCGGGGTTCCTCTTCGGGTGGGCGCGTCCCGTGCCCGTGGTACCTCGCAATTTCCGCAACTACCGTCGAGGCGACCTCCTGGTCTCGCTGGCCGGAGTGGGGGCCAACTTCCTGCTGGCCGTGTGCTTTATCCTCCTCGCGGTGGTCTTCGCGCACCTCGAACGCAACCTCGCCGGCGGTGCTGCGGCGGCGGTGGGCGACCTGGACCGAATGGTTCGATTCGGCCTGTGGTTCAATATCCTGCTCGGGTTCTTCAACCTGCTGCCGATCCCTCCAATGGACGGCTCGCGAGTTCTCTACCACCTGCTGCCGCCCGCGCTCGGAGCGCGCTATCGCGAAGTCGGGAAATACGGCATGTTGCTCCTGTTCGCGGCCTTCTTCATCCCGGGGATGCTGGGCATCCTCTTGTGGCCGGTCGGGGCGCTGACCGGCCTCGCGAACGACTTGATCGCGTGGTTGACCTGATCGCATACCGGAGGACAGGAGGACAGTTGGCGGGTTTGGGACGTCTCAGGAGCGGGTGCGGGAGTTGAGTTCCGTCCGGACCCCGAATCGCCTCCCCAGCCAACACGGTTTCGAGCCGTTCGTCGTCGAGCTCGACCGCTTCCAGGGGCCGCTCGATCTGCTCCTCCACCTGATTCGCGCTCAGGACATCGACATCTTCGACATACCGATCGCGAGAATCACCTCCCAGTTCCAGGCGGCTCTCACCGAAGGCCTGGAGCGTGTCGAGCTCGACCGAGCGGGCGAGTTCCTCGAGTTGGCCGCCACGCTGGTGCGCATAAAGGCTCAGCTGCTTCTCCCCCGTTCGGGCGATGCGGATTGGACGGAGGACCCGCGCGCCGAGCTCGTCAAGCGCCTGCTCGAGTACGAGCTTTTCCAGGAGGTGGCGCACGTGCTCGCCGGGGCGGAGGCCAACCGCGCGAGGCACTTCGAGAAGGGTTACCTGGAAGCACGCCCCCGCCCGCGAGAGCGGCCGACCCTTACGACAACGCTCGAGGAGTGGTTGGACGCGGCTTGGGAAATCCCGGAGCCGCTGCCCGAGCTACTACACGTCGCACCGATCCAGCTCGTCACCGTCGAGGAGAAGATGTCGCTGATCGAGTCGCGGCTCCGCCGGAACGAGCGCCTGCTGTTCAGCCGCCTGTTCAGCTCGTGGAAGCAGCGTTCGCACGTCGTCGCGTCGCTCCTGGCGTGCCTCGAGCTCGCCAAGCAGGAGGTTCTGCGAATCGAGCAGGTCAAGCGTTTCGGATCGATTTGGCTGTTCTCCCGCAAGGAGTCCACGCAGGAGCCGGAGGAAACCGCATGACCCCCGAGCAGATCGTCGAGGCGACGCTGTTCGCGAGCCAAACGCCTCTTACACCCGCCGAACTGGCGCGAGCCGACGAACGGCTCGATGTCGCGCGGGTGAGAGATGCGCTCCTGGCGCTGAGAGAGCGCTACGATGAAGAGGAGCACGCCTTCCAGCTCTATCAGCTCGGAGACGGGTATCAACTCCTCACACGCCCCGAGTACGCGCCCTACCTGGAGCGTTTCGACTCGGTCGCCCGACCCCCCGCGTTGTCGCGCGCGGGGCTCGAGACGCTGGCTATCATCGCGTATCGGCAACCGATCGGCCGGCTCGAGATCGAGGAGATCCGCGGAGTGGTCTCCACGACGGTGCTCCGCACGCTCCAGGATTGGGAGCTGATCGGGGTCGTCGGTCGTGGAGAGGGGCTCGGCCGCCCCATGCTGTACGGGACCACCCAGTCGTTTCTGGATCACTTCGGTTTTCAGGACCTGACGGAGCTACCCAGACCGCAAGACCTCCCGGTTGCATTGCGTGGGTCGGAAGTGTCCGTCGAGGGAGAGGTGACGCACGCATCCGATGTGGAACCGCCCAACGGTCGCGGTCAGAGCCAGGACGCCCCCCGCAGTTCCGGGAACGGATCCCGTCCGACGGCGCAGGGGTCCGCCTGAAGCGTGCGGCTCCAGAAGTTCCTCGCGCGGTCGGGCGTCGCCTCACGCCGCAAGAGTGAGGAGTTGATCGCTTCGGGCCGGGTGCGGGTCGACGGCGAAGTCGTGACGCGTCCGGGATCGAGCGTGAATCCCGCCACCCAGAGCGTGGAGGTGGATGGCCGCCGCGTTCGGCTCGAAGCGATGATCTGGTTGGCGCTGCATAAGCCTCCTGGCGTGATCTGCAGCCGGGGGGACCCGGGGGGGCGGCCCACGATTTACGAGTCGCTTCCGGAGGAGGCGGGGAGCCTGTTCCACGTCGGCAGGTTGGATTACATGAGCGAGGGGCTCATCCTGCTGTCCAACGATGGAGACACGACGCACGGGCTTCTGCACCCGAGCCGCGAGGTTCCGCGACGATACGAGGTGGAGTTGGTCGGCCCTGTTTCGCGGGACTTGCCCCGCCGTCTTCGCGAGGGGCTCCTCCTGGAAGACGGCCCGGCCGTAGCCGATCGGGCGCGCTTCCTGACACCCGCGGAGTCGGAGCGGCCGAGACTCGAGATCGAGCTGCACGAGGGGCGGAATCGCGAGATCCGCCGGATGATGAAAAATTTGAATGTTCGAATTCGAACGTTGAAGAGAACCGCGCTCGGCCCGATCGAGCTGGGCGAGCTGCCGCGCGGCGCGTACCGATCCCTGGACCGACAGGAGGTCGACGCCCTGCGGGCGATCGCCGGCACGCAGAACGGGCGGGAGTAGCGGTTAGGAGGATAAAAGTGCTGGTCACCGGCCGGTGCGTGCTCATGCTCGGAGGCTCCGGCCTCGTGGGGCGCGCCATAGGGGTGCGACTGTTGCCGTTCAAGCCGTCCAGACTCGTCATCGGTGCGCTGCGGGAGGGTGAAGCGCAGGAGACGGTCGATTTTCTTCTGGCCCAACCGGACGCGTCCGATATCGAGATCGTCGCGGAGTGGGGAAACGTGTTCCAGCGCGAGTCCCTCCGCTACCGTGACCGTGGCGAGGTGCTCGACGATCCCGAGGCGAGGCGCGAGCTACTGTGGGACGTGTTCGGCGTTCTGGACGAGGAAGCCTTTGCGCGCTCGACGCTCGTGACCCAGCTCACGCTCCACCAACCGACGGTCGTGATCGATTGCATCAACACGGCCACGGCCATCGCGTACCAGAACGTCTACGAGTCGGCGGGCCGTCTTTGGAGCGAAGGGAAGGAGGGGGGGGCCGACCTCTCCGTGATCGAAGCGCACCTCACGACGCTCTACCTGCCACAGCTCATCCGACACGTCCAGCTTCTGCTCGAGGGTCTCCGACGCGCGAAGAGCGCCGCATACGTGAAGATCGGAACCTCCGGCACGGGGGGAATGGGGCTCAACGTCCCGTTCACCCACTCCGAGGAGAAGCCCTCTCGTGAGCTCCTGGCCAAAGCAAGTGTCGCCGGGGCCCATTCGATCCTGTTGTTCCTCATGGGTCGGACGCCCGAGGCGCCGGCCGTGGTCGAGATCAAGCCCACCGCTGCCATCGCGTGGAAGAGCATCGGCTTCGGGCCGATCACCAGGGGTGGCCGCCCGATCCCGCGCTACGATGCGACCCGCCCGGTCGGAGTCGAGGAGGCGTTCTCCAGCGGGGGTGAGGGGGCGTACGAGGACACGGGCGACGTCCTGGAGTCCGTGTTCCTGGACGCCGGCGAGAACGGGATGTTCTCGCTCTCCGAGTTCGAGACGATCTCCTCGCTCCGCATGATGGAGATCGTGACTCCCGAGGAAATCGCCGATGCCGTGGTCGATGAGCTCGCAGGACGGCCCACCGGGCGCGACGTGGTAGCTGCCCTCGACGGGAGCGTGCTCGGACCCACCTACCGCGGGGGCATGCTGCGCGAGGTAGCGCTCAGCCACATGGAGGCGCTCGAGGAGGAACACGGGGTCCGGTCGGTCGCGTTCGAGATGCTGGGGCCGCCGCTCCTGAACAAGCTGCTGTTCGAGGCTACGATCCTGGAACGGCTGTTCGGGGAGGTGCAGGTGGCGATGGAGCTCGACCCGGCCGAGACTTCGGAGCGTGCGCACCGGCTGATCGAGGAAGATGCCCGCTTCAGGACGGACATCCTGTCCATCGGGATCCCGATCCTGCTCCCCGACGGTCGGCTGCTGCGGGGGGAGAACATCAAGATCGCCCCGCGCGACGGAGAACAGGTGGACGTGGACCGCCTCGCGCACCACGGGTGGGTGGATCTTCGGGCCGCGTGTTGGGTCCAATGGCGGGATCGCTGCCGGCGCCTCGACGAAATCCGCCGAACGTCCCCGGGGGCGGAGGCGGGCTCGCTGACGGACCTGGATGTGCGCGCGTGGTCGAGTCGTATCAGGGCCGGCGTGCTCGCGGCGCTCGTCCTCCGGGAGGAGGAAGGGGGCAGCCGCCTCAAGCAGTGAAGCGAAGAAGACGACAGGATGACCCGATACGGGCGGCGTCTTGGCCCGAATCCACATACTGAAACGGAACCCATGAACTCAGACGCGACAGCCGTCGGCACCATCACCGACGCCGATCTGGAACGCCAGACAGACGCGATCCGCGAGGCCGGCCACTTCATCACGGATGTGAGGACGGCGCTCAGGCTCCGCATCGTGGGTCAGGAGGCCCTCGTTGACCGCGTGATCATGAGCGTGCTCACGGGCGGGCACATCCTGCTCGAAGGAGTCCCGGGCCTCGCGAAGACACTGACCGTGCGCACGCTCGCCGATGCGATCCACGCGACGTTCCGCCGCATTCAGTTCACCCCGGACCTCCTGCCCGCGGATGTGGTCGGAACACTGGTGTGGGAGGAACGGACCGGGAGGTTCACCACGAAGCACGGGCCCATCTTCGCCAACATCGTCCTGGCCGACGAGGTGAATCGCGCGCCCGCCAAGGTGCAGTCGGCGCTGCTGGAGGCGATGCAGGAGCGCCAGGTCACGATCGGCGAGGAGACCCACCCGCTGCCCGTCCCGTTCCTGGTGCTCGCCACGCAGAACCCGATCGAACATGAGGGCACCTATCCGTTGCCCGAGGCGCAGGTGGATCGATTCATGTTCAAGGTCTGGGTGGACTACCCGAGTCGGGAGGAAGAACGCGAGGTCATGCGCCGGATGAAGGAAGAGATCCTGGCCCCCGTAGACCCGGTCGTGGAGCCGACGGATATCCTGGCCGCGCGGAGTCTGCTCTCTTCCGTCTACCTCGACGAGCGGATCGAGGACTACATCCTGAACCTGGTGCTGAGCACACGGGAGCCGACCGCCGCCGGTCTGGACGATCTCGCGGACTGGGTGGAGTACGGCGCCTCGCCCAGGGCCACCATCTACCTCGCTCGTGGAGCCCGGGCGCACGCGTTCCTGCATGGCCGCGCGTATGTGGTGCCCGAAGACGTCCAGGCGATCGCGCGCGATGTGCTGCGTCACCGTCTGGTGCTCACCTTCCAGGCGGAGGCGGAGCAGGTGGATCCGGAGCAGATCCTCGATCGCTTGCTGGAGGCCACGCCGCTGCCGTGAGGTTGCCGAGGCTCCTCCGGCTACGGGAGCCGGAGCCGTCCGCAGCGGATCGGCAGGATTTGGCCAGTCACGTCCGCCGCATCGAGCTGACCGCGCGGCGGCTGATGAATAGCCCCGCGCTCGGCCAGTACGAATCCGTATTTCGCGGCCACGGGGTCGAGTTCTCCGAGGTGCGCGCCTACCAACCCGGCGATCCGTTCCAGGCCATCGACTGGAAGGTCACCGCGCGCATGCGGCGACCGTTCGTGAAGCGTTTCGTCGAAGAGCGGGAGCTGACCGTTCTGCTCGTCGTCGATGTGTCTGCCTCCAACGATTTCGGGACGCGGGGGAAGCTCAAGCGCAGACTCGCGGCGGAAGTCGCCGGGGTGCTCGCGTTGGCCGCCATGCGGAGTCAGGACCGCGTCGGCCTGCTTCTGTTCACGGATCGGGTCGAGCGATTCATCCGTCCCCTGCGCGGGCGCAACCGCAGCCTACGACTCCTCTACGAGCTGCTTTCGCACCGTCCGGCAGGGCGTGGCACCGATATCGGGCTGGCCCTGACCACCGCCACGCGGCTGTTGCCCGTACGCTCCCTGGTGTTCGTGCTATCGGATTTCACCGGCGAGGGTCACCTCATGCGGCCTTTTCTGGCCGTGTCGTCGCGGCACGATGTGGTCGCGATCGACATCCGCGACCGAGCCGAGGAGGCCATGCCCGAGGCCGGCTGGGTGGAGGTGGAGGATCCGGAGACGGGCGAGCGCGCCATCGTGGATTTGCTCGACGGGCGGGTCCGTGCCGCGCTCGAGCGGCACGCCGCTGAAGAGGAACGTCGGCTCACGGATGTGTTGCAACGGTCGCGCGTGGACCGGATAAGCGTCCGTGGGGACGAACCGTACGTGCCGGCGCTCGCCGCGTTCTTCGCGGCGCGCGGCCGTCGGAGAAGGCGATGACGCCCGACACCCCGGCGAGCTCGGACACGGCCACGGCTCGAGCCGAGGAGCCCGGCCGGGGGAACGGATCCCCGGGTCTGCGCCCGCCCGTACTCGTCCTTCTCGCTCTCGTCGTGCTGGCCATCTGGCTCCTGTTCCTGGAGCCGATCGGTCGTCCGCGGGCCGATTCGCCGTTCCCGGGCGCCGGGGTGGACAGACAGCTCGTCGTCGTGCTGGAGCCGGATTCGGTGCACGTCGGCGAGCCCTTCGTCCTCGGCATCACGATGCGAAACGAGACGCCGGGCGAGGTCCGGTTTCCGCCTTTGCTCACGCTCTCCGATGAGTTGGAGCAGACCGGTGGGGCCGAGATCAGGGCGTCGGAGGACCAACTCGAATGGCGCGCCTACTATCCGCTGGTCGCGTGGCGAGCGGAGCAGATCGAGATCCCGGAGTTCTCGATCGGGACACTCGTTGCCGGGGCGGATGCCCCGCGAGAGGTCGTTGTCCGGCCTCCCGCGGTGGAGGTCCTGTCGGTGTTGCCCGATTCCACCGAGGAGGAGCTTGAGCTACGCGAGGCTCGCCCTCTCCTGAGGATTCGGGGACCGCATTGGGCGTGGCTCCTGCTCGGCCTCCTCGCCCTCGCTCCACTCTGGTACTGGTGGAGCCGGAGGGCGTCGCTGGCCGCGATGGGTCCTCCGCTGTCTCCCGGCGAGCGTGCTCTGCAGACCTTGATCGAGCTTCGGGTCCGTTCCAAGCGCGGCGAGTTGAACGGCGCGGAGCTGTTCGACGGGATCGAGGGCACGCTGCGCGGATACGTCCAGGCCACCAGGGCCTGGCGGCCCAGCCAGGCGCTCGAGGACCTCGGCCGGGGTGACTCGGGACTGGCCGGGGCATTGGCTCGCTCCGCCCTCGCGCGTTTCGCGCGGCTGAGGACTTCGCTCGAGTCTTCGCTGGCCGCGATCGACTCGGCGATCGGGTTCGTCCGCCGTGACTCGGAGCCTGAAGCGGTGCCGGAGGGGGCCGAAGCGGTGCCGGAAGGGGCCGAAGCGGTGCCGGAGGGGGCCGAAGCCGCAGACTCGGGCCACGACGCGTCCGGAGGGGATGCGTCGTGAACAACTTCTCGGCCACCGGGTGGCCCTACCTGGCGTTGCTGCTCCTCCTACCGGCGGGCTGGTGGTGGATGCGTCGTCACCGGGTGCGACTGCCATACCCGAACCCCCGGCGGCTCAAGAGCTCGGGCCGGTCCGCATCGCGGCTGTGGTGGCACTGGCCGACCGTGCTCCGCTCGGTGGCTCTTCTGCTCGTGGCTGTGGCCCTCGTCCAGCCTGTTCGTCTGTGGGAACGAGTGGAAGCGGAACGCGAGGGGGTCGCGATCATGCTCGCGGTGGACATCTCCTCCTCCATGCTCGCGGAAGATTTTCGCCCCGACAATCGAATCGAGGTCGCGAAGCGCGAGGTGATCCGCTTCGTGGAAGGCAGGGAGTCGGATTGGATCGGGCTGGTCGCGTTTGCGGGCGAGGCCCTCACCATGGTTCCCGGTACCCTGGATCACGCGGTCGTCGAGACCGCGGTCGAGAGCCTCGAGGCGGGACAGCTTCGCGATGGCACGGCCATCGGCGTGGCGCTCGCGACCGCGGCAAACCGACTGCGCGAGCTCGAGCCGGAATCCCGCATCGTCGTCTTGCTCACCGATGGCGACAACAACAGCGGAAGCATCTCTCCCGAAGAGGCGACGGCCGCCGCGGCATCGCTCGGCATTCGCATCTACACCATCGGCGTCGGACGTGATGGTGTGGCTCCGGTGCCGGTGGCACGAACGGCGTTCGGTTACCAGTACGCGAACGTGCGGGTGCACGTGAACGACGAGCTTCTCGAGCAGATGGCGACGTCCACGGGCGGCCTGTATTTCCGGGCCACGGAGCCGGAAGGGCTGATGCGGATCTACGAGCGCATCAACGAGCTCGAGACCACACCGCTCCGAGAGGTACGCACGGTGGAGCGGGTAGGGCTCCGCCGGGAGCTGCTGCTCCTGGCCCTCGGGGCGCTTCTCCTCGAACTGCTGGGGAGCGCCACGCGCGCGAGGCGGGTGTGGGCATGATCGGCTCGGATCCTCTCCTGCTGGCACTGGTCGCGGGCGGGATCGCCCTCGCGCTCCGGGCATGGTCGCTGCGCCGGGCCGATCGCGAACGGACCGATCTCGCCGAACCCGGGCTGCTGGCGCAGTTCGCGCGCTTGCCGACGAGGGAGCTGGCGTGGGTGCGCGGAGGTCTGCTCGCGCTCGGCGTTGGCGCGCTGGCGCAGGCCAGCACCTCCGCCTCGACGGATTCGGCCCGCGAGGATCCGGGAGGCGCCGAGACGATCCTCGTCCTGGACGCGTCCAACTCGATGCTGGTGGAGGACGTCGACCCGAATCGCCTCGAGGTGCAACGGCGTCTGGCTCGCATCTTGGCCAATCAGCTTCCGGGACGGGTGGGTGTCGTGTATTTCGCGGGTCGGGCGTACGTGCTCTCCCCGCTCACCACCGATGTGAGCGCCGTTCAGATGTTCGTGGAGGGCGTGCGGCCGGCAGCGGTGGGGCGTGGCGGCTCTTCGCTGGCGATCGGCGTCACTCAGGCGCTCGACCTCCTGTCGGGTGGCGAAGAAGACGCGCGGAAGGCGATCGTGCTCTTCTCGGATGGCGAGGAGACCGTCGGGCAACCGCTCGAGGACGCGCTCGGGCGCGCGCGCGACGAGGGCGTACCCGTGTACGCCATCGGGATCGGTACGGTGCAGGGTGGTCAGATCCCGCTCACACGGGATGCCTCGCTGGATCCGTCGACCGCACTCGGTCGTCGGCGCGGGCCGTCGTTCCTTCAGGGCCCCGACGGTCAACCCGTGGTGAGCCGCCTCGAGGCCGGGAATCTCCGCACGATCGCGGGCGAGACCCGCGGCCGCTATCTGCCCGGAACCGAGGCCAGCCTCCGACGACTCCGCGGAGACCTGGGCACCGCGGGCACCGGGGAGACCGCGACCGGCAACCCGCTCGTGAGCCTGCTCCTCATCACCGCATTCGTGAGCCTATGGGCAGAAGCGTTCCTGTTGCCTCGCGGCTGATGGCTCGGGGTAGTGCCTGGCCTCGTTTCGCCGCGCTCGGCGTCCTCCTCGGTGGGGCGGTCGTGATGGTGCGCGCGCTCCCGGCACAGGATCCGCCGAGCCCCGCCCCCGACCAGGAGTCGGAGGAGGTCGCGCGCTATCGAGACGAAGCCGAGGGCTCCGATCGCCCGATCGACCATTACAATCTGGGCACCGCGCTCCTCCGGGACGGCCGTCCCGCGGAGGCGCTCGAGCCGCTGGGGCTCGCGACGCGCAGCGAGCGTCCCACCGTCCGTCACAGCGGCTTCTACAACCTGGGTCTGTCCAGCGCGCTCGAGGGACACGTCGGCGAGACCGAGGCGCAGGCGAGGCGGGCCCAGCTCATCGCCGCGCGGGACGCCTTTCGGCAGGTCCTGCGCGACCACGAAGACGATGAGGATGCGCGCTGGAATCTGGAGCTGGTGGAGCGGTGGCTGGAGGAGGACGACGAGTCGGGCGGGGACGGAGACGCCGGGGGAGAAGCCGAGGCTCCCGGGGGAGCCGGGGCCGGTGGCGCACCGAGCGGTGGATCGGGCCAGGAGCGGCAGATCAGTCCCGAGGACGCCGCGGCGCTGCTGGATTCGGCAGGACGAGCCGAAGCGTCGATCCGGGACCGAGTGATGGGACGCAACCGCTTTCGCGACCCGGTGGTGGAGAAGAACTGGTAGCGACTCCGGGCGAGTCGTGCGGGTGGCTGACGCGGTTCGCCGCCTGGCGGATGTCCTCTAGCGGATGTCGGTCACCAGAGGGACGAACCTCGCCCCGATCAACCGTTCTTCCTTCAGCGGCCCCGCCTCGTCCTTCGTGTAGCGGCTGATCTGCTGCGATCCCATCCCCCCGATCGGGGCCACGAGCGTGCCGGCGACACGGAGCTGCGAGATGAGAGCCTCCGGGATCCCCCTGGTGGCTGCGGAGATCAAGATCCTGTCGAACGGGGCTTCCTCGACCCATCCGCGCGCCCCATCCCCAAGGCGGAGCTGAACACGGTCCGCGTACCCGGTGATCTCGAGCGTCTCGCGCGCCGTATCCAGCAGCTCCGGGATCCGCTCCACCCCGAACACGTGGGCGCCGCAAGCGGCCAGCACGGCCGCCTGATACCCGGACCCGGCGCCCACCTCGAGCACACGGCAACCGTCCGTCAGCTCGAGCGCGGCAGCCATGAATGCGACGATGTACGGTTGCGAGATCGTCTGGCCGCCTCCGAGAGGAAGGGCATGATCGTCGTAGGACAGGTCGCGCTCGCCGGGCGGGACGAAAAGGTGCCGGGGAACTTCGCGCATGGCGGCGAGCACGCGAGGGTCGGTCAGACCACGGCGGTGGATCTGGCGCTCGACCATGTCGTCCCGCCACCGCTCGTACTCCAACGCGTCAGGCGGCTGCTCCCGGCGGCCACCAAGCAGAAACTTGCGGGCCATCCCATACCTCCCGCTGCTCCAAAGATAGCGGCGATCGCCCTCGGGGGAACGCCCCGCTCGCCGTCGCCGACCGGGTCGCGTTACACGTGGGCTGAACCGTGCGGCACGCGTTGCCGCCGCTCGCGCGCCTGCGGTAGGTTCGGGGCCATGAATACGCCGAGCGCCGAGGCGGCGCGCCTCACGCAATACTCACACGGTGCGGGGTGAGCGTGTAAGCTCGGTCCGGAGGATCTGGACCGTATCCTCGCGTTCATTCCCCCGATGCGGGACGAGCGGTTGATTATCGGATTGGAGGGGCCCGATGACGCGGCCGTCTATCGTCTCGACGAGGATCGTGCGCTCGTTGCGACCCTCGACTTCTTCACGCCGCTCGTCGACGGTCCCGACGATTTCGGAGCGATCGCGGCGGCGAACGCACTCAGCGATCTGTACGCGATGCGCGCCCGGCCACTGTTCGCGTTGAACATCCTCGCGATCCCATCGGGTGAGCTCGCTCCCGAGGTCGTGGCAGGAATCCTTCGCGGGGCGGCCGATGTGTGCCGGGAGGCGGGCATCCCGATCGCAGGAGGGCACTCGATCGACGATCCGGAGCCCAAGTACGGTCTCGTCGCGGTCGGTCTCGCGGACCCGAGGGCGCTGTATCGCAAGGGCGGGGCGCACCCGGGCGACGCGATCGTGCTCGGGAAGGCGCTCGGGACCGGGATCATTACCACCGGGATCAAGCGTGGAGTGGCGAGCGCCGAGGCGATGGACGCGGCGATCGCCTCCATGCGACAGCTGAACCGGGGCGCGCTCGACGTCCTGGAACGGTTCGAGGTCCGGGCGGCGACCGACGTGTCGGGGTTCGGTCTCCTCGGGCACCTGTTGGAGATGTGCAAGGCGTCGGGACTGTCGGCCCGCATCTCCGCGGGCGCACCCATTGTGCTCCCCGGTGTGTTGTCGCTCTTCCAGCAGGGGTGCGTGCCCGGCGGGACCAGCCGGAACCGGAAAGCCGTCGAGGATGCGGTGACCTGGGACAGCGAAGTGGACGAGGCGCATCGGACGCTTCTCTGCGACGCCCAGACATCCGGGGGGCTGCTCGCCGCCGTTCCCGAGACCGAGGCCGAGGCCCTTCGCCATGCGCTTGCCGAGGCCGGTTATGCCTCCGCCGTCCTGGGTGCTTTCGGGCCCGAGGCCGATGGCGCAGGGTTCATCACCGTGGATCCGTGAGCCTCCGAGAGTAGAGAGACCCATGACGGAGTCGATGCACACGAAGACGACCGCGGTCGGCGAGTTCCCCAACCTGGTCGTGCTCGACCACCCCCTCCTCAAGCACAAGATCAGCCTGCTGCGCGACGTGAACACGTCGAAGAAGGTGTTCAAGGAAGTGGTCGATGAGATCTCGATGCTGATGGCATACGAGGTGACCGCGAACTTCCCGCTGCAGGAGTACGAGGTCGAGACGCCGCTGGAAGCTACGACGGGGTTCAAGGTGGGGGGCGACAAGGTCACCCTCGTCCCGATCCTTCGGGCGGGTCTCGGGATGGTGGAGGGGGTTCTGCGCCTGCTCCCGACCATGCGTGTCGGCCACATCGGCCTGCAGCGCGAGCACGATACGCTCGAGCCGGTCGACTACTACTTCAAGATTCCCCCGAATCCGCCCGATCGGCACTTCATCGTGACCGATCCCATGCTCGCGACCGGGGGCTCCGCGAGCGCGGCCGTCAGCTTCCTGAAGAAGTCGGGGGCGACGTCAATCCAGCTCATGTGCATCGTGGCAGCTCCCGAGGGCGTGAAGAGGCTCCTGGACGACCACCCTGACGTACCGGTCTACATTGCCGTGCTCGACAGGGAGCTGAACCAGCACGGATACATCCTCCCAGGGCTAGGGGATGCGGGGGATCGCCTCTTCGGCACCGTGTAGTCGTTGGCCGCCGGTGTAGGATCGCGGGATTATGGCCGAACAACTGGAGCGCCTGAGACGAGCCCTCGCTGACCGTTACGCCATCGAGCGCGAAGTGGGACACGGCGGGATGGCCACGGTTTATTTGGCCCACGATCGGCGCCATGACCGCCAGGTGGCCATCAAGGTGCTGCACCCGGAGCTGGCCGCGGTCGTTGGGGCGGACCGGTTTCTGGCCGAGATCCGCGTGACCGCCAACCTCCAACACCCGCACATCCTCCCTCTGTTCGACTCCGGAGAGGCGGGCGGGCACGTGTTCTACGTGATGCCCTTCGTGGAGGGAGAGTCGCTGCAAGCCAAACTGGAGCGTGAGCGCCAGCTCCCGGTCGAGGAGGCCATCGGCATCACTACCGATGTGGCCGATGCTCTCGATTATGCTCACCGCCACGATGTCGTCCACCGGGACATCAAGCCGGGCAACATCCTCCTGCAAGACGGACGAGCGCTCGTCACCGATTTCGGGATCGCGCTGCCCCTGAGCGCGGGGAGCGGTACTCGGCTGACGCAGACCGGAGTGCCCATCGGAACCCCGCTGTACATGAGCCCAGAGCAAGCGAAGGGAGAGCCAACCGCGGATTCCCGCAGCGATCTCTACTCACTCGGCTGCGTGCTGTACGAGATGCTCTCCGGCGAAGCACCCCACACGGGGACCACCGTGGAAGAAGTGCTGGTCAAGAAACTGACGAAGGAGGCGTCATCCGTACGGGAAAGGCGAGGAGCGGTGCCCGTTCACGTGGACGCGGCACTGGCGAAAGTCCTCGCCAGGCTCCCCGCGGACAGGTTCCGAACGGCCGAGGAGTTCCGGACCGGGTTGACCGACCCGAGTTGGGCACAGGCGGTGGGGTGGGTGGCCGAGGGCGCAACGGACGCCTCCGCCGTCACGTGGCGGCGCCGCTTCGTTATAGCAGCCGCGGTAGCGATCGTGGCCGCGCTCAGCGCGGTGACTGCGTACCTGAGGCCCGGGACCGGTCCAGCAGCCGCGGACGGTGCAGTCGTCCGCCGTTGGTCGGTTCAGCTTCCCGATTCCGCCCCGCTCGCGTTCGTGGGCTCCGGTCCGCTCGGCGTCGGGCACACGGCGCTCGACATTTCACGCGACGGCTCCGTGATCGCGTTCATCGGTCAAGAAACCCATACGACGAGACTCTACGTTCGCCCCGTCGGTGCGTTGGATGCGACTCCAGTGGCCGGTACCGAGGGCGCGTACGATCCGTTTTTCTCCCCCGACGGAACCTGGATCGCGTTCTTCGCCGACGACGCGCTCAAGAAAGTGGCTCTGACCGGCGGAGCCCCCGTAACACTGGCGCGCGCCCCGAACCCCAGCGGTGGAACGTGGACGGAGGATGGGTGGATCGCGTTTGGCGTCGAGGAGGGACAGCGGCTGCTATGGATTCCGGAGACCGGCGGCGCCACCGAGGAGCGGTACGCCTCCGAGGCGGGGTTGTCCCTCGAGTGGGGCGGACCGCGTGTGACGCCAGGGGGCTCTGCCCTGGTCTACGCGTCGTACGGAAGAGTCAGGGGACTCCTCCTGGAAATCGGTGAGCGCAGGGACATATTGGCCGGCACGGCGCCTCGATCCGCGGGTTCTGGTCACCTCCTGCACCAGTGGGGAGGCCAGCTTCTGGCGAGCGCGTTCGATCCGGAGAGATTGCAGGCGATCGGACCTCCGGTGCCGGTCCTCGATGGCCTTCGGATCGAGGGAAGCGGGGCCACCCAATACGCCCTCTCAAGCAACGGGACCCTGGTTTACGCGCCGGGGAGCTGGGCGCTGATCGGCCGACTGGCCTGGGTCGCCCCGGACGAAGGGCTCGAGTACCTGCCTTTCGACGCGGCCCTTTACGGACGGTTCGACCGCTCGCCCGATGGCCGACGCCTGGCGTTGTCGGTCGGTGCGGTGGCTTCGAACATCTGGGTGTTGGATCTCGAGACAGCGCTGGCGACGCCCGTCACCAGCGACGACCGGTCGCTGTTTCCTCTGTGGACGCCGGACGGACGGTCGCTCGCGTTCCACCGGTACCGAGACACCCGAGTGTTCAGGAAGCTGGTGGACAGCGGAGAGCCTGCGGAGCGGCTCGCCGAGGCAGGTGTGAACGTCATACCCACTTCGTGGTCCGCGGACGGTCGCACGCTCCTCGTGGACGTGTTCGAGGAGGCGAGTTGGAGCATCTACCAGATCAACGCCGACGTGGGCTCCCCGGGCGAGCCCTTCGTGAGCACCGATTCCAACGAGTGGGGGGCCGTCTTCGGTCCCGGGGACAAATGGTTCGCATACACGACCGATGAGCCCGGCCGCTTCGAAGTCTTCGTCGAGCCGTACCCGCGAACCGGACAACGCTGGCAGGTCTCGACAGACGGAGGTGAAGAGCCCACCTGGGGACCCGACGGTTCGATGCTGTACTACCGAAGCGGAACGCGGCTGATGTCCGTGTCGATAGCGCCCGGTCCGGCATTCCGGTCCGGAGTACCAGAGGTGTTCGTCCAGGAAGATCGCTGGCTCAACATCGGGGGACGCTCGTACCTGGTATCTCCGGACGGCGCGCGGGCGCTCATGATCCTGGGGCCGGAGGAGCGCACGTCGAGCCGTCTGAACGTGGTGGAGAACTGGTTCGAGGAGCTCAACCGCCTTGCCCCGGGCGGCCGCTGAGTCACATTCCTCCGCGTCTCGTGTCGTGGTAGTTTGACTGCCCAGCCAGGGCCCGTAGCTCAGTTGGTCAGAGCAGGGGACTCATAATCCGTTTCAGGGCCTCCCCGCATTCATGATTTGCGGGGAGGGTCCCCCGTTGCTCCGGCTATCTCAACCGGTAGATCCGGGACGAAGGGGCCCACCAAACCCGACCCTCGGGGATGCCGACTCGCCCCGGACTCGCCCCGCGCGGCTTGAGATGTTTTTCGAGAGCCCGGCGGACACCCTCATCGGCGCCGACCCGTGACCCAAG
>JBDHHV010000031.1:0-29444 GCA_039589195.1 Gemmatimonadota bacterium
GGTAGAACCGGAGGTCAAGGTCTGGGTGGTCGCCGAGGAGTGAGTTCCGACGAGGCGGACAACGTGAGCTCCGACCCGGTCGGGCCGGTCGCATCGGGGCGGGCGCAGCCGGGCGATGCCTGGGCGGGGCTAGGGGCGGGGGGGGATCCTTCACCCGAGCTCGTCTGCGCGGCCGACGCGGCCGTGGAACGGAACGCGCGCGAGGCGGTCGTGCTGGATCTTCGCGGCATCTCCGACGTCACGGACTTTTTCCTCATCGCGTCGGGAGATTCGGACACCCACGCTCGCGCGATCAGCGAGAACATCCTCGACCGAATGCGCGAAGCGGGTTTTCGTCCGGTGGGAGTCGAAGGACTCAGGGGCGGCCGTTGGATCCTGATGGACTTCATTGGCCTCGTCGTCCACGTATTCCTCGCCCCGGTCCGGGAGTTCTATCAACTCGAGCGCCTGTGGGGAGATGCCCCCATCGTGACCCTGGAGTGAGGCCCGACGACCCGGTCATTTCCCAGTCCTGTGCCCGCTTTCTTGCGGCGTTTTTCCGAGGTCGGCTATGTTGGGTCGAACCAGTAGCCGGGGCGGCCGGACGTGGATGACGTGTCGAAATCAACTCAGCCCAGCCTGAGGTTCCGGCCATGCCTTGGCCGGCTGGGGAGCACCGTCGCCGCCCACTTCTCCAGACCCTTCATGTTCCAGACCTTCATCGCCCTCGTCCTCGTCTTCCAGATGGCTTGCGGGGGCTCGGGTCCGGCCGACTCGTCCGAGGGAGACGATGTCGGTGGCATGGCGCTCGTGGGTGGTGTCGCACTCGAGCGACGAGGTCTACTCGTCGTCCCCGCCGATGGCGGAACCGCCGAGCTCCGAGGACTCCTCGACCCGAGCCAGGTTCTTTGGAGGGGTCGGCTCGCGCTTCCTGCGACGGTGGACGCTCACCCGCTCGGGCCCGCGGTCGTGCTCCGTACCTCCGAGGGGTCGGTATCGGTCTACGACCCGGCTCGCGACATTCTCCACGCGGTCGGTGAGATCGACGGGGAGCCGGCCTGGACGGGGTCCGAAGAAGGGGGGGTGTACTACACGCCGGAGCGGATCCTCGCGATCACGGGTCGCGACGGGCGCATCATCACGCCGGACGGGCAGGTGTCCTGGGCTGCCCCGGCTACGGGAGGTCGGGTCGTCGCGCTGGTTGCGGCCGACGCGTCCACTCGGCTGATGCTCTGGGGGGAGGACGTGGCTGAGCCGGAGGCTTCTCAAACCGTCGACGCCAGTCCTCCCGGGCTCGTGACCGCCTGGGGAGAACAGTTGATTCTGTACCGGGCTGGAGCGTCCGAGCTGGTGCAACTCGGCCTCCCGGATCTGGAGCCGACGGAGAGCGTGCGACTGGATGCGCGTCCGTTCACGCTTGCGGCCTCGCCCTCTTCCCACCGGATCTACGCGGGGTTGAGCGGCGACGCGGCCCTGATCGCCGTTGACCGATTCAGTTGGCGGCCACAGGAGCAGGGGCGATTTCGGACGCCGATCCGCGAGCTGCGCCCGTCCACGGCCGGCGATTACATCCTGGCTTTCGACGGCTCGGTTGCCTGGCTGCTGTCGTTCGAGGCGGAGGACCCCACGGAGCTGGACCTCGAATGGCGCTCGGATCTGCCGATCGGGCTTCCGGGGGGTGCGGTGTTGGGCGTACGGGATGGTGCGATGTGGATGTTGACCGGGTCCGGGAGCCAGGCCACGGTGATCGACGCGCCGGCCAGTGCGTGGTGGCTGCCGGTGTCCTGGGTGCCAAGCCGTCAGCCGATGCAGGTGGCTCGCCAGACGGACGACCGGGAGCCGGAGGGGGCCACCGAGGGCCCCGATGGGGAGCCAGGTGACGAGCCGGAGACCGCCGGGCAGACGGAGGTCCAAGTCGTACCGATGGAGACCGCCGTCCCTGTCGTCGATGTGCCGCCCGGCTTCTACGCGATCGCGGCCTCCTCGCAACGTGTCGGCGGGGTTCGCGATCTGAGCGAAGCCCTCGAGGGTGATGGGTATCCCGCGCTGGTGGTCCCCCGCCGCGACGAAGCGAACGAGTTCTGGTACCGGGTGATGGTGGGCCCGTACGCGACGCGCGAGGAAGCCGACGACATCCTGCTGCAACTCCGCAGGGAGCGAGGAATCCAGGGCTGGGTCCGCGAGGTGCCCCGGGCGGATCTCGGTGCAGGCGACGGAGAGCCGCGGTGAACGGCGACCGCGACCCGCGCGTGATGGCACGCGAGCTACCCGAGGAAGCGCTGATCGTCGCGCTGGTGCACACGGAGGCGGACGGGGACGATAGTGCGGCAGCCGCCGATACCGTGGCCATGGAGCTCGGCCGCCGACGGGAGCACACCCTGCTCACCAGCGCCGCGGCGGGCCTCTCGCCCCTGGATCTGCTCCTCGGCGGCGCCGACGGGGAGGGGTTGCCGGGGGCGCTGGAAGGCCGCGCCCGACTCATGGATATCGCGATTCAACCTGTCGACCGCCCGTTCGTCTACCTGCCGGCCGGCAGGCGGCCGGAGGAGATGACCGAGCTGCTCGCCAGCGGCTCGTTCGCGAGCTTCGTCGATCGCGTTCGGGAGCGCGGAGGCACCCTGCTCCTGCTGCTTCCGGAGGTCCAGCTGCGAGATGCAGCCGTGCGCGATCTGCTCGATGGATATGTGGAGCTCGGGGACGGAATCACGGAGACACCCGGCGATCTTCCCATGTACGGTCGTGTCCAGGTCTCCGGGCGCGAGGAGAATGCCGCTACGGCGCTGGAGGGACCCACGCCCGGCGGCACGCCATCCGCGGAGTTGACCGAGGAAGCCGGCGAAGACGCCGCGGAGCCCAGCCACAGCCTGCGCGAGCGGGGTGAAACGCTCGACGGGACCCTCGACGAGCCGAGCGAGGAGCCGGCCGAGGAGACGAGCGGGAGCTTCGAATTCGCTCCGATCATGGAGGCGGTCGAGGAAACCAGCCGGGACGCCGCGGCGTCGCCGGAGCTCACCGAGCCGTCACCGGGTTGGCGCCGTCACCACGCAGCGGCGGCGTTCCCCGTTCGTAGGGTGGCTATCGGTGCCGGGGCCGTCACGGTGCTCTTCGTCGGCTGGTGGCTCATCGGGAGTGCGTTGCGTGGACCGGGAGGAGCAGAGGCCGAGCCGACCATGTCCTCGCCTGCCTCTTCGGACCCCGGAACGGAGCCATCGGACCCCGATCCGGGGACGCCCGGGCTCACGGCGACAGAGGCGGACTCGGCGGCCAGGCTCGCACCCGAGCTCCCGTACTCCGTGCTCGTCGCCAGCTACGCGGCGCGATCGGACGCGGAAGATCGGGTGGCTCGACTCCGCCGGGGCCCCGGGGGTCCGTACTTCGTCGTTCCGACCCTCATCCGGGGGGGGCTGTACCACCGCGTTTTCGCCGGCGCCCGTCCGGATGCCGAGAGCGCTCGGGATCTGATGGCCGAGCTCGTGGAGAGCGGTCGTAAGGATGACGCGAGCGCGTGGCACATACGGCCCGCTCGCCTGGCCTACCTGCTGGGCGCCTACGGCACCTCGACGGAGGCCGGCGCCAGACAGCAAGCCGCCACCGCGGCCGGGCTGCCGGCCTACACCCTCTCCGCGGCATTAGAGGAACGTCGCGGCCCCGATTCGGTCTTCCAGGTGTACGCCGGCGCGTATGAGTCACCCGTCGCGGCGCGCGCCCTCATCCCGCTCCTCGAAAGTGCTGGAGAGGACGCCGAGCTCGTCAGCCGGCGAGGACGGCGACCCTGAGCCTGGTGCCGGTGCCCGAGAGAATCCAACGTCCGACGGCCGCGAGCGGCCGGTTCCCTTACGACCCCGAGCGAGTGAGACATCGGTGAGGATCAAGTCCCTGACGCTCCACGGCTTCAAGTCGTTCGCCGACCGGACAAAAGTCGAGCTCCACGAGGGCATTACGGCCGTCGTGGGCCCAAATGGGTGCGGGAAGTCGAACATCTCCGACGCGCTCCGTTGGGTGCTCGGAGAGCAGCGGCCCACCGTGATCCGTGGATCGCGGATGGACGAAGCCATCTTCGGGGGCACCGAGCAGCGCCGACCCATCCACAGAGCGGAGGTGACCCTCGAGCTGACCAACGAGGACGGCTCTCTGCCCGTCCCGTACAGCGAGGTGCTCGTTGGGCGCACGGTCTATAGAGGGGGCGAAAGCGAGTACTCGCTCAATTCCTCTCCGTGCCGTCTCCGCGATGTTCAGGACCTGTGTCGCGATACGGGGCTGGGTGCCAACGCGTATGCCGTCATCGAGGGACGGATGATCGACGCC
This sequence comes from Gemmatimonadota bacterium, assembly GCA_039589195.1. Taxonomy (GTDB): domain Bacteria; phylum Gemmatimonadota; class Gemmatimonadetes; order Palauibacterales; family Palauibacteraceae; genus JBDHAC01. The sequence goes on from JBDHHV010000031.1 coordinate 4,285, forward strand.
ATCCTGAGCGATCGTGCGGAGGAGCGACGCGCATTGTTCGAGGAGGCTGCAGCCATCGGGCGTTACAAGGATCGCCGACGCGTCGCGATGCGCCGTCTCGAGCAAGCCGAGGGCGATCTGCAACGTCTCGAGGACGTGTTGGTCGAGGTGCAATCGAAGGTGCGCTCGCTGGCGCAGCAGCGCGGACGGGCGGAGCGCCAGGTAAAGCTCCGTGAGCGGCTGCTGCGATTGGAGGTGGCGGTGGCCGACGCGCGGCTATGTCAAACGGCCGAGCGCCTGGCCGGGGCCGAGCGGGAGCTGGATGGGCTGCAAAGCACACAGCCTTCGGAGCAGGCCGAGCTGCAGACGGCCGAGACGGAGGCGGAGACGCTCCGAATCGAACAGACGGAGGCAGAGCGGGAGCGGGCCCGTCTCGCTCGGCGGCTGGAAGAGGTCCGGCGCGCGCTCGAGCAGCGAGAGCGCGAGAGGCTTGTCGCTGAGGAGCGGGGAGCGGCGGCCCGTGCCCGGTTGGAGGGCCTGGCACACGAGCGGGGAGAAGTGGACGGGCGAATCACCGCGCTGAACGCGTCTTTGGCCCGCGTGCGCGAGGAAGTCGACCGGACCAGAAAGGCCCACACTGTTCAAGTCGCAGAGGAGGCGGCGTTGCTCTCCGCCGTCGAGGCGCTCGAGACGACCCGTGATGAGGTCCTGTCCGAGGCGGACCGTGCTCGTGAAGCCCTGGAGACGGTGCGACGAGAGCATGATCGCTTCGATTCGGAGTTTCAAACCGCGGCCGACCGTGCCGAGGAGCACGCCGCGGAGCTGGGCCGCCGAAGGGTCGCGCTCCAGGAGCTGAAGACACAGGAGAGCGATCTGGAGAAGACGATCGCGGCCGCGGCCGAGCGGGGGCGCGAATCCGCGGAGCTTGCCGACAGGATGAGGCAGGCGGAGGCCGAGGCCCGGGACGCGCTGGAGGCGGCACAGGCCAGGACCCTCGAACTGCGCGATACCGTGGCGCAGCTGGAGGGCGACCTCTCGGCGGCGCGGGCGCGCGCGTCGAGCCTCTCATCCCTCCTGGCCTCCGGTACGCACCTGCCCTCCGTGGTATCCGACCTGATGTCGGATCCGGGAAAGGTGCCTGGCGTCGAGGCCGTCCTGTCCGAGTGCATCGAGGCTCCCACCGAGATCGCCCGCGCCGTCGAAGCCCACCTCGGCCCTTACCTGCACGGTGTCATCGTGCGGGATTGGGCGGCGGTGCAGCGCGTGGAGACCTGGCTGGAGCAACAGGGTGCAGGGGAGGGAGTCCTCCTCTTGCCGCTCGATCCCGGCCCGACCACAGGGTCCGCGAACGGTGACTCACCGTCTCAACTGCTCGACGCGATCGAGGTGGGGGGAGCAGGTGCCCCCTGGGTACGTGCACTCCTGGGTGGTGTGGCGTTGCGCACCGACGAGCGGCTCGCGCATGACTCGACGCCGTGGGTTGGCCCACGCGGTCATCGACAGGACCGTTGGGGCGCGGTGCATCTCGGGCGCCCTGGCGATGCCGATGGCGTGCTGAGCGTTCGCGCAGACCTCCAGGGACAGCACGACGTGGCGGAACGCGCCGAGACCGAGCTCGCCCGTGCGAGGGAGGAAGCGGTCGCGGCCGGCCGGCAGTTGAGAGATTGCAGGGCGGACCTGGAAGCACGGGAGACGGAGCGGCGCACCGCGGAGCTCACCGGACGCGACCACGAGGCAGAGCGCGAGGCGACGGAGGCGCGGTTGGCACGGGTCGTGGAGGAAGCCGCGGACGTCTCGCGACGCATCGAGCAGCTTGACGCAATGCGCACGACCGCCGTCGAGCTCGCCGGCTCGGGCGACGATCGCCGGGGTGCGCTCGTTCAACGACTGGAGGAAGCGGAGGGGGCCGTCTCGGATGCGAGCGCGCGGGTCCTGTCCGCACGAGACGCCGCGCAGGAAAAGCGCACGGCCCTCCATGAGCTACAGCTGGATCTCGCGCGAGCGGGCGCGGATCTCGAGGCGCGGGAAGCCGCGCAGCGGCGTCTCGAGGAGACGCACGAAGAGCTCGGAGCACGCGCAGCCTCTCTCGAGGAGGAGCGCGCCATGCAGGAGGATGCCGCCTCGAAATGCGACCAGATCGTCACGGACGTAGAAGAGGAGATCACGACGCGCCTCGACGATCGAGCCGAGTGGGAGCGCAAGCTGAGCGAGGCGGAACTGCGCATCGCCGACCGGAGACAGGTGCTCGACCAACGCGAAGCCGGGTTGAGAGAGGCACGTAGGGCCGAGCGCGAGCACACCGACCGCCGCCATTCCCTGGAGCTGGAAGTGACGCAGCTCCGTGCAGCTCGCTCCAGCGTCCACGAACGGCTCGAGGCGGAGTGGGACGCTTCGCTGGACGAGTTGCGCGAGCGTGTCGAGCCGCTCGAAGAGGGCGATCTGGAGGGCTGGGACGAGGAGCTGGAGACGGTTCGCAGGTCCATCGCCCGGCTCGGTCCGGTCAACCTCCTCGCGCAGCAGGAATACGACGAGGAAAAGGAGCGGCTCGAGTTCCTACTGGAGCAGAAGGAGGACCTCTCTTCGGCGCGTGACGATCTTCGCGACTCGATCCGCCGCATCAATCGAAGCGCAGCCGAATCGTTCACCGATACGTTCGAGCAGATTCGGGACAACTTCCAGCGAACGTTTCAGACACTGTTTCTCGGCGGCGAGTGCAACCTGTGGCTCGAGGACCCCAACGACCCGCTGGATTCCCCGATCGAGATCTCGGCTAGCCCGCGAGGCAAGCGCACACAGCGGATTCACCTCCTCTCCGGCGGCGAGCGCGCCCTCACGGCCCTGGCTCTCCTGTTCGCGATCTACCTCGTGAAACCCAGCCCCTTCTGTCTGATGGACGAGGTGGACGCGCCCCTCGACGAAACGAACATCCTGCGGTTCGTGAACATGCTTCAGGAGTTCAAGAAGGACACGCAGTTTCTCATCATCACGCATAACGCGCGCACGATCGAGGCTGCGGACTGGGTGTACGGGGTGACGATGCAGGAGCCGGGAGTCTCTTCGATCGTCGGGGTCCAATTCGAGGCCGCGGTTCCGGCCGAAGCCGCGGAGCCGGTCGAAGCCGCGGCTCCGAGCCAGGTCGCATAACCCCGGGCATCTGCGACGTGGGAAGACTCGTCGTCGTCGGGTGTGGAACCGTCATCCCCCAGCCGGACCGGGGAGGCTCCTGCTACTACGTCGAGCTGGAGGGAGCTCGAATCCTGCTGGACTGCGGACCCGGTGCGACCGTCGGTCTCGCGCGGCACGGGATTCCATGGGGTGATCTGACCGACATCGTCATCACGCATTTCCACGCCGACCACATCGGCGCCCTGCCCGCGTTCTTCTTCGCCCTGCGTCACGGTCTGGAAGCACCCCGGGAAGCGGCCCTCGACATTTGGGGCCCGCGCGGAATCCACGAGCTGTTCGTGCGGCTGGATGCCGCCTTCGGGAGCTTCATCCTGGACCCTGGGTTCCCTCTCCGGTTTCACGAGCTGGCCTTCGAGGACGAGGTAGAGATGGGGAGCGGAGTTCGGCTCGGGACGCACAAGACGCCACACACGGACGAGAGCGTGGCCGTGCGCCTCGACAGCGCAGGCGCCAGCGTGGGCTACACGGGGGACACGGGCCCGAGCGATACGCTCGGCGCCTTCATGCAGGGGACGGACGTCCTCGTGTGCGAGTGCTCGCTCCTCGACGCGGAGGTGGGAGACAACCACCTCTCCCCGTCGCGCGCAGCCGACATCGCGGGTACGGCCCGCCCGGGATTGCTGGTGCTCACGCATGTGTATCCGCACGTTCTGGAGCGTGAAGATCTTCGCGCGCTGGTACGGGAAGCCGGATACGATTCGGGGGAGATCGAGCTCGCACGGGATGGATGCTCCGTGAGCCTGGCAGGTCGCTGAGGAACTCCAGCGGGTCGCGTCCGGTTCTCCCTCGTTGACGAACGGGTGAGCCCCCTCGACTATTCCGTACCTCGCGCCCGGGGCACATAGCTCGGGAGTATCGGCGACACAGAGGGATCCATGCTTGTCGTAATGAAGCACGGGGCGACCTCCGACCAGGTCGACGAGGTCGTCCACGTCATAGAGGAGATGGGCTACCGCGCCCGGCCCATGCCGGGGCGCCAGCGCACGACGGTCGGACTGATCGGAAACGACGGCCGTGTCAACGCCGACCGCCTGGTCGGTCTGGGCGGGGTCCTGCGAATCATCCACGTCTCGCAACCCTACAAGCAGGTGAGTCGCGAGTGGTGCCCGGAGAACACGGTCATCGAGCTCGCGAACGGGGTTCGGGTGGGGAGCGATGAAGTCGTCCTCATGGCTGGCCCGTGTACCGTCGAATCCGAAGAGCAAATCCTCCAGACCGCTCGCCGCGTGGTCACGGCTGGGGCTACCGTCCTGCGCGGCGGGGCATTCAAGCCACGCACCTCGCCGTACTCGTTTCAGGGGCTCGGCGAGGAAGGTTTGCGGCTTCTCGCGCTCGCTCGCGCGGAGACGGGACTCGCCATCGTCACGGAGGCACTGGATCCCGCCGGTGCCGAGCTCGTGGCCGAATACGCGGACATCGTCCAGATCGGCGCGCGCAACATGCAGAACTACTCGCTGCTGCGCGCGGCGGGTCGAGCGGGCAAGCCGGTGCTCCTGAAGCGAGGGATGTCCGCGACGATCAGAGAGCTTCTGCTCGCCGCCGAGTACATCGTCCTCGAGGGCGAGTCGCGAGTGATCCTGTGCGAGCGGGGTGTCCGCAGCTTCGACGACCACGCCCGAAACCTGCTGGATCTGACCGCGATCGCGAGCGTCAAGGAGCTTTCCCATCTCCCGATCATCGCGGATCCGAGCCACGGCACGGGGGCTCGCAGCAAGGTCGGACCGATGGCTCGCGCGGCCGTGGCGGGTGGCGCGGACGGTCTGATCGTCGAGGTGCACCCGAGCCCGCCGGACGCCGTTTCCGATGGCGCCCAATCCTTGACGCCCGACGAGTTCGACGAGTTGGTGACCGAGCTCACGACGATCGCCGGCGCCATCGACCGCTCGATCGCCCGCATGCCGGAGCTCGCAGCCCGGTCGTGACCCCGACCGCGTGACGTCCGGGCCAGCGAAAGCCCGGCTCGGGAGAAGAGGCGAGGAGCTCGCGGTGCGATTCCTCGAGTCCGCCGGCTACCGGACCCTGGCGCGCAACTGGCGCGCCGGCCGCAGGGAGTTGGACATCGTGGCCCTGCGGGACGGCATTGTCGCGTTCGTCGAGGTCAAGACGAGGATGCCGGGCCCGGAGGAACCGCTCGAATCGCTCACGCCGCGTCAGCGCCGCGGGCTCAGACGGGCCGCGGAGGCATGGATCCACTCGCACCCGGGGGTCGGGAGGGAGTTCCGGTTCGACCTCATCGCGGTGCAAGCCGGTGGTGGCGGGACCCCGCGTATCGAGCACGTGACGAATGCTTTTTTCGGGGACGACGCGTTCTAGGACGCGTCGAGAGGACCTGCCGTGCGGGCCGATCGTACCCGGTTTGACCCCGCCCCGTAAACGCCGCTAAGATAGGATGGCCCCAGGCCCGTGGGGTCGGAGCGCGTGAACCCCGTGAGGACCGTGAAGGTAGCAGCGGTAAGCGTGTGAAGGTCGCCACGGTTCGCCTGGGGCTTTTCTTTTCTCGAGTCCTCCAGGACCCTGATCCGCGCGGAACGGAATGGGGACTGGCTTCAGCCGCCGACCCGCAGTCCCGGTACCGAGGACGTGTATCGCACAGCCCTAGCCAGAACGCACCGCCCCCTGAGCTTTGACGAGCTCGTGGGCCAGGATCACATCGGCCTCACGCTTCGCACCGCCATCGAGTCGGGTCGCGTCGCGCACGCATACCTCTTCTGTGGTCCCCGGGGGGTGGGCAAGACCACCGCCGCCCGCATTCTCGCGATGGCCCTCAACTGCCCGAATCGCGAAGGAGGGGAACCGTGCGGGACATGCGATTCGTGCGAGCGGATCTGGGCGGGTCGCGCTTCGCTCGACGTCGTGGAGATCGACGCAGCCAGCCACCGCGGTGTGGAGGATGCGCGCGACCTTCGCGAACGTGCCATGTACGCGCCGACCACCGACGAGCGATACAAGGTCTACATCGTCGATGAGGCGCACATGCTCACGCGGGATGCCTGGAACGCGCTCCTGAAGATCCTCGAGGAGCCGCCACCCCGGGTCGTGTTCGCCTTCGCGACGACCGAGCCCCAGAAGATCGAACGCGGCGCCGCCCCCGTTCTCTCGCGTTGCCAGAGATTCGACTTCAGAAGGGTGTCGGTTCCCGACATCGTCGCCCGGTTGGAGACCGTGCTCGAGCGAGAGAACGTTCGCGCCGATGAGGGCGCCCTGCTCTCGCTCGCGCGACGAGCAGACGGCGGAGTGCGCGACGCGCTCTCGCTTCTCGACCAGGTACTGTCGTTCAGCGGAGACGAGGTTCTGCGCGAAGACGTGCGCCGGATGCTGGGCCTGGTCGACGAGGATCGCTATCTGGAGTTCTTCGAGATCGTGGCCGCCGGGGACCGCGCGGCGGTGTTCGGCTTCGTGCAGGCGCTGCTCGACACGGGCCACGATCCGGCGGAGTTCATCCGCGGACTCGGGGATGCGCTGCGTGCCATGCTCGTCGTGCGGTTGGACCCGGAATCCGGCGCCCTGGACATCCCACCGGAGTCGAAGGCCAGGTTCGCCGAGGCCGCGTCTCGATTCACGCCGGCCGATCTTCTCCGCTACCTGGTGGCGGTGAGCGAATTCGAGTCGGCGGGGACTTTGCACCGCAGCTCGCAGCATCGAATCCAGCTCGAAGTCCTGCTTCTCCGGATCGCGAGCATGGACAGCACGGTGGAGCTCGAGGAGCTTCTGGGCGCCGTTCGGGGATCGGGGGGAGCCGAGCCCGCCCGGCTCCCGGACCCGGCCCCATCCAGACCTTCCGGGCAGACGACGCCCCGCCCGAGTCCAGCCACGCAGGACGCGTCTCCGCCGCCGCCACGGCCGCGCACGCCCCGCGGCGATTCCGAGCCCGGGCCCTCCGAGTCAGGAGCTTCGGGCGCGCTGCTGAGCGCTTGGCAGACCGCCGTCGGTCGTTCGCGCGCGCTCGGAGGTCAGGCCATCGCGCTGCGTGGAGTCTCCGTGGAGGCCCTTGAAGGCACGACGCTGCGGCTCGTGATTCCGGCCGGCTTGTTCGAGGACCTCAGCCGGCTGCTCGACAATCCGGACCGCTCGGCCGAGCTACGTGAGAATCTCGCGCAGGAGCTCGAAATCGAGCCCGACCAGCTCACGTGGGAGGTCGAGAAGGCCGGTGGCGCTCGCAGGCTCACATCCGAGGAAGCCGCCGAGCAACGGATCTCGAGTTGGATGGACAGGGATCCCCGGCTCAGAGAGGCGGTAGAAGAGCTTGACCTGACGCTCAAGGAGTGATGGTGTGGAAAACATGGACAATCTGCAGCAGCTGTTTCAGCTGGGTCAGCAGATGCAGTCGAAGATGAGTGACCTGCAGCGTCGATTGGAACAGGAGACTTTGACCGCCCAGAGCGGGGGTGGCATGGTCGAGATCACGACGGACGGAAAGGGCAATATTCGGAAGATCAAGCTCGATCCCGCCGTCGTGGACCCGGAGGACGTCGAGATGCTGGAGGACCTCATCCTCGCGGCGGCGTCGGAGGTTCAGCGCCGTGCGCGCGAGCGGATGGAAGAGGAGATGAAACAAGCGACCGGAGGTCTTCCGCTTCCAGGGCTGGGGAGCCTCTTCGGAGGCTGAATCGGCTGCGGATGAACGCGATCGATACGCTGGTCGGTGAGTTCGGTCGGTTACCGGGGATTGGCAGGAAGACGGCGCAGCGTCTCACCTACTTCCTGCTCAAGACATCCCGGGAGGACGCCCGGCGACTCGCTCGCGCGATCGAGCGCGTCGTGGCCGAAGTCGAGGTGTGCAAGGCCTGCGGAAACCTCAGCGATCTGAACCCGTGCCAGTTTTGCAGCGACGGCCGGCGCGACGACAGGCAGGTGTGCGTGGTGGAGGAGGCTTCCGACATAGCCGCGATCGAGAAGTCCGGTCGGTACGCGGGGCTGTATCACGTCCTGGGCGGGCGGTTGTCACCGCTTGATGGTGTCGGCCCGGATGACTTGAACGTCGGGACTCTGCTGGAGCGTGTGAAGAACGGGCTCGAGGAGTTGATCATCGCGACGAACCCGAGTGTCGAGGGTGAAGCGACGGCAACGTACTTGCATAGGCTCGTATCTTCGATGAGTGGTGTGCGGGTAACACGTCTGGCGCGAGGATTGCCGGTCGGCGGTGACCTCGAATACGCGGACGGTGTCACGATCGCGGAAGCATTCTCGGGACGACGGGACATGTAGATGGCTATTCGGATAGCGTACACGCGCGATGACGAGCGCACGGACGTCGCACTCAAGATCGCAGGCGCCGCGCTCCTGGGCGCCGCCGCCGCCGTCGGGCTCGGCATCTTTCTGGCGCGCGATCAGATGGTCCGCCATCGGCGCGACCTCTTCAGTCCGCACCCGCTACGAAGATTGGCCGCGCTCGGGTATCTTCGGTCGCACCCACAGGCGGACGACGTGCCGCTCCTGCGTGACTATGTTGCCTGGGAGGAGCGCCCATTGTTGCGTAAGCGGGCGACCGGCATTCTCGAAAGTCTCGAGGAGAGCCTCACCTCGGCCGGGCGCGCGGGTGTCGAAGGGGCGTAGGCAGCGGCCGGAGACAGCGCCCTGCCAGAGCAGTCCATAGATGACCGCCGGAGCGAGAGCGACGCCGGTCGCTCGCTCCAGGGATTATGACGTGACGCTAAACCTTCCGAACGCGATCACGACGGCCCGGATCGGGGCGGCCCCGCTGATTGCCATCCTCTTCCTCCAGCCACGGCCCCTGTTCCGCCTCGCCGCCTTCGTCCTGTTCGTGGTGGCGGCGGTCTCGGACCTGTGGGATGGGTACCTGGCTCGCAGCCGCGATCAGGTCACGCCATTCGGGAAGATGTTCGACCCCATCGCGGACAAGCTGCTGCTGCTCGCTACCCTGGTCCCGCTGTATATGCTCACGACGAGCCAGCTGGAGCTGGCGGGACTGCCCGTATTCGGCACCGTTCCGCTTTGGGCGGTGATCATCTTGTTGGGCCGCGAGCTGCTCATCACGCTCCTCCGGTTGGTCGCGGCTCGGCGGGGGCGGGTCGTCGCGGCCCGCGATCTGGGAAAACGGAAGGCCGTAGCTCAGAACATCTTCATCGGCGCAGCCATCCTGTGGGTCTCGTTCCGAACGCCGGGGTCCCCGCTCGCCCACTCCTGGATCTGGTTCTGGGAGTTTCACGGTTGGTTCACCGCCGCGTTCCTCACGGCCGCGCTCGTGCTGACCGTCGTCTCGGCAGCCTTCTACCTGGCGACGTTCTCTCGAATCTTCGCCGGCGAGTATTCCTAGCGTGGTCAAGCGTGCAGGCGGGTTACGGCGGCACGGCCCCATTTCCGTCGTTGAGCCGGCTCGACGTAGCTACGGCTATGCCTTCGCCGGTTCGCCTTGGATCTGGGGCCGTGGCGTCCGTAACGCGGTCCACCGTACTTCTTCAACGGCCTTCTAGTGGTACCGGATTCCGTCTCGAGCGCCGACGCGAGCTCTCCCGCGGCGGCGGGGACCGTCGCGGCTTCCATACGATCCAGGGCTCGCTCGGTCGTGGAGGGGCTGCGGAGGACGGGTGATACGCTGTCGGTTGCGGAGAGCTGCACGGGTGGCATGCTGGGGGCGGCGCTCACGGCGGTCCCCGGCGCATCCGATGTGTTCTGGGGAGGCGTCATCAGCTACGATGACGCCGCCAAAATCCGGCTGCTCGGTGTGCACGAAGACACGCTCGCGACGCACGGGGCGGTGTCGGAGACCACGGCCATCGAGATGGCGCAGGGCGTTCGCGCCCGGTCGGAGGTGTCGTGGAGCCTCGCCATCACGGGGATCGCGGGGCCCGGCGGCGGGGCACCGGACAAGCCGGTCGGCACGGTCTGGATCGCACTGGCCGGTCCGCACACCACAGCGTATCGATACACGTTCTCCGGGGACCGCGAAGCCGTACGCAGCGCGTCGGTCCTGGCGGCGCTCGACCTGGTAGGGGCCGCCCTGGACGGTGATAAAGGGGAGATACAGGGACTCGAGTGATGAGAGATCGCAGACACAGACAGGGACGGGCGCGAGGGGGGCGCGGTGGCGAGGAGTCCCTCGAGGGTAAGACGGAGCACGACGCGATGGAGTCCGACACCGCGTCTCCGGCCGCCGAGGGTGACGCGACGCAGGCCGGAGATTCCGAGGTGACGATAGACGATCTGGAAGAGGAGACGGGCCGCGCACCAGCGGACGCGATTTCGGAGCACTTGCGCGAAGAGTTGCGGGAATTGGAAGAGCTTCGCGACCGTCACCTACGGCTCGCGGCCGAGTTCGACAACTACAAACGTCGCACACGGAAGGAGATCCTGGAGTCACGCGAGGCGGCACAAGCCTCGTTGACGACTCAGCTGCTGGACGCCCTCGACGATCTGACTCGCGTCGCCGACACGCCGGCCGATTCCACGACGACCGAGGCTCTGCACGAAGGTGTCGCGCTGGTCGAGCGCAAGCTGCTCAAGGCCCTCACGGACGCCGGGATGGAGGCGATCAGCCCTCTGGGAGAACGCTTCGATCCGAACGTGCACGAGGCCATCTTCGCGTCGGACACCACTGATCCCGAGCAAGATGACCTCATCTCGCAGGTCGTGGTGATCGGGTACAAGTTTGGCGATCGACTGCTCCGACCGGCACGCGTCGGTGTGTATCAGTACGATCCGGACACACAGCCCTCGTAACCCATGGCGACTCGCACAAAGGACTACTACGAGATCCTCGGCGTGGCTGAGAACGCAACGTCTGATGAGATCAAAAAAGCCTACCGCAAGCTGGCGAAGCAGTATCACCCGGATGCGAATCCCGGCAATCCAGCGGCTGCCGAGAAGTTCAAGGAGGTGTCCGAGGCCCACCGCGTGCTCTCCGACGCGGACAAGCGAAAGAAGTACGACCAGGTGCGGAAGTACGGGGGGTTGGGGGCGTTCACCTCGAGAACCGCGCGACCGGGGACGGAGGAGGGGAAGGGGTTCCGATTCGAGGACCTGTCCGACCTCGGTGGCCTGGGAGATATCTTCAGCTCGATCTTCGATTTCGGGAAGCGCCCATCGGCCAAGCGGGAGGGGCCGACTCGCGGTCGAAACGTCGAGTACCTGGTGGAGATCCCGCTCAAGACGGCGGCCCGCGGCGGCAAGGTCAGAGTAACGGTCCCCATCAGCGAGGAGTGCGCGACATGCGATGGCTCGGGCGCCGCCCCCGGCACCAGGCTCCAGAACTGTAGCGAGTGCGCAGGTAAGGGGGAGGTGACGTTCGGGCAGGGCGGCTTCTCCGTCACCCGTCCGTGCCCCGCGTGTCTCGGGCGGGGGAAAGTGCCTGAGACGGCCTGCTCATCCTGCGGGGGCACTGGTCAGGTGCGTACGAAGAAGAAGCTCAGCGTTCGCGTTCCGCCAGGCGTCGAGACCGGGTCGAAGCTCCGCCTCACGGGGCAAGGCGAGCGGGGTCCGCATGGGGGACCGGCGGGTGACCTCATCATCAAGTTCCGGGTGAAGAGCGATCGTTTCTTCACCCGCGAGGGTCTGGACCTGGTGTGCGAAGTTCCGATCAACATCGCGCAGGCGATGCTGGGCTCACGCCTGAAAGTGCGAACGATCGATGGCAAGAAAGTCGTTCTGAAGATCCCGCCCGGTACGCAGAGCGGCACGATGTTCCGCGTTCGCGGTCAGGGGATCGCGAAGGGTGAGAGCCAGGGGGATCAGCTCGTTCGAGTCGCTGTCCAGACCCCCGAGCTTACCGACGAAGGCCGGCAAGCCGTCGCGGACCTCGCGTCGAAAGAGGGGCTCCGCTACTAGCGGAACATTCCGCCGCTAGCGGAACACTCCGCCGCTAGCGGATCACTCCACCGCCTACCACCACGTCGTCCCGATACAGGACGGCGCTCTGTCCGGGCGTCACCGCTGACTGCGGATTGGGCAGCTCGAGCTCGAACGACTCGTCGCTGACCTCGCGCACCCGGGCCTCCACGATCGGGGCTCCGTGCCGGATGCGCACCCCCAGATCTTCCCCCGCCGCAGGTCGCTCGGCCAACCAATTGGCACCGATGGCTCGCACGCTCCCGCTAGTGAGCGAGCCACGCGGCCCGATCACGACCGCTCTCGTCTGTGGTCGAATCTCGATCACGTACATCGGCTCCGCGAAGCCACCCGGCAGGCCCTTCCTCTGCCCGACCGTGAAATGCGCGTACCCGTCGTGCTCTCCCAGCTCGGTGCCGTCCTCCAGGGTGACGGGTCCCGTGAGGAAGGCCGGGTGATCGCCGTCGAGGTACCGTTTCAGTGTGCCGGCGTAGTCGTCATCGGGAACGAAGCAGATTTCGAACGACTCGGGCTTCTCGGCCGTGTCCAGATTCAAAGACCTCGCGGATGCGCGCACCTCCGGCTTCACCAGATCGCCGACGGGGAGCAGCAGGCGGTCGAGCACCGCCGCGGGGATGCCCCACAAGAAGTACGTCTGGTCCTTTCTGTCGTCCTCGGCCCTGCACAGCCTGGCTCCGGCCGGTCCACGCCGAACGCGGGCGTAGTGGCCGGTGGCGACCAACCCGCACCCCATCTCGTCGGCACGTCGCACGAGGTCACGAAACTTGGTGAAGCTGTTGCACCTGACGCACGGAATCGGTGTACGCCCGGCCGCGTACTCGCTCACGAAGTCATCGATCACGTCGCGCGTGAAGGCCTCCTCCACATCGTACACGAAGTGCGGGATGTCGAGCTGGGCGGCGACGGACTTCGCATCGGCGATGCCCTCCAGGCCACAGCAGGTCCGGCGCGGTCCCTCGAGTCCCGAGTAGCAGAAGGTCTTCAGCGTCACCCCGATCACGCGGTATCCCTGACGCCGAAGGATCGCGGCCGTGAGCGATGAATCGACCCCGCCGGACATGGCGACGAGCACGGTCTCGTGAAGAGCGACCGGCGCCTCGAGATCCCTATCCGCCAGGACGTCGCTGAGAGGCTCCATCTAGACACCCAGCGCGAGCACCTGGGTCGCGACCCGGGCGAGTGTCTCGGCGGCCCGATCCACCTCTTCGCCTGTCGTGCCGGGGCCGAAGCTGAACCGGACCGTCGCGTACTGATCGCCACCGTCGACACCCATCGCCTGTAGTACGGTCGATCCGACCTCGGTCTCGCTGCTACATGCGGATCCTCCGGAGACCGCAATCCCCTCGAGGTCGAGCGAGACGCGTATCGCGCCCGAGTCGCATTCGGGGATCCCGACGCTCACCACATTTGGCAGCCGGTCGGGGGCCCCACCGCCGTGGATGACCGCGCCGGGCACCTCCTCCAGCAGGCGCGCCTCGAGCCGATCGCGTAGCTCCCGCCAGCGCGCGACGCGTGCCTCGCGACCCTCGATCGCCAATCGGGCCGCCTCGGCGAACCCGGTGGCCAGGAGGGGGTTCTGGGTACCCGGCCATAGCGATCGCTCCTGGTCGCCGCCATACAGCAGAGGCTCGAGCCGTCGTCCCCTGCGACAGAACAACAGTCCGATGCCGACGGGACCTCCCAGCTTGTGAGCGGTGGCGGTCAGGAAGTCGGCCGGGACCTCGGCCAGCGAGACGTTCGCCTTCCCGACGGCCTGGACCGCGTCGGTATGGAACAGCGCCCCGTGGCGTTGCGCGAGCTCGGCGATCGCGCGCACGGGCTGGATGGTCCCCACCTCGTTATTGGCCCACATCACCGATACCAGCGTGGGTCCGCCAGCGGCTTCCTCCAACGCGTCCGATAGCCACTCGACATCGACCGTCCCGTGGCTGTCGACGGGGATGTGAGCCACCCGCGCTCCTTCTCCCTCGGCTACTTGCGCCGCCTTCAGACCCGCCTTGTGCTCGACCGCGGTGACGAAGATCCCTGGCGAGTCACCCCTGTGCTCTCGCGCGAATCCGAGTATCGCGAGGTTGTACGAAGGCGTACCCCCGGCGGTGAAGTAGAGCTCGGTACGGTCGCACTGGAGGAGCTCGGCCAGTCGCCCGCGCGCCGTCTCCAGGCAACGGTGCGCCCGCCGCCCGAAGGCGTGCGGGCTAGCCGGGTTGAAGCAATGCTCCAGCTCCGCCTCCATCGCCCTCCACACCTCGGGGCGCATCGGAGACGTGGCCGCGTGGTCCAGGTATATGCGATCAGAAGGAGCGTTCACCATCGAGACATCGAAGCATGAGGGTTCGTCATCCGGCGGAGATCCGAATATCTTCCTTCAACGAGGTCGTATTCAAACCTTTCGCCTATGCCGCCGCAACCTGGAGTACCCGGACCCGGATGGTACGATTCGCTGCGCAGCCTACACCCGTACCACCCGGCGGGGCCGAGGTCTTCCGGGCCACCGTACACGGTCTCCCGTTCGCGGACCGGGCTCGTCACCTGAGACGCGTGCGCGCCGCCGAGGAGCTCGTGCTGATCCCCGACCCCGTCGGTCCCCGTCCGAACCACGTCTGGGTGCACCTGAAGGCGGGGGATCCTCTGGGTCACTTGCCGGAGGAGATCGGTCGCTGGTTGGCCCCCTGGATGCGGTGCGGCGGCAGGGCGCAGGCGCGTGTCCTCCGTGTGGGTGACGAGACGGTTCCGAGCTGGAAACGGCTCCTGGTCGAGGTAACCTGTACCGGCTGACCCCCGCGCGCCGGCGCCCGTGACGCGCCAGCTACATCGATTGCACGGATAGCCGAACCACATCCTCCACGGCGACGGTCTCGTCCGTGTAGAAGGGTTCCCCGTACGCCTCTCGAACCAGCGAGCCGTAGTGGCGGCTCTGGGTCTCCACCAGCTCGAACAGCGGTTGTCCGGTCGGGAAGATCTCGCCGGCCGTATTGGCGCCTTCGAACTGGGAGGCGAAGCACCGGATCGCCTCCATCTTGCGCCCGAACTGCTCCTCGCTGAGCGGGACCACGAACGTGGGCTTCACCGGGTCCTCCCGGTAGCTCAGCGCGTACAGGATCTTGTGCGGGCGGTGCGCGGCGGCGCCATTCGAGAGCTCGTCACCGTATGCGGCCAACCCGGAGAGAAAGCAGGCGTCGCGACCCAGCTCCGAAGCGATCCGGTGATCGGGGTGGCGACCGCGCGCGAACGGCAGAATGACGACCCGCGGACGAAGCCGTCTAATGGCGGAGACCAGGACGCGCCGGTTCTCGTCCGTGCTGTGAAGGTGCGCATCGGGCAGACCCGCGTTCTCGCGCACAACCAACCCCAGCGCCTCGGAAGCGCACGAGGCTTCCTGGGCCCGAATCTCGGGTGAGCCGCGGGTCGCCATCTCCCCTCGCGCGAGATCCAACACGCCGGCCCGGTACCCACCTTCGGCGCACCGGGCCAGGGTGCCTCCGCAGGTCAGCTCCGCATCGTCGGGGTGGGCGGCGATCGCCAGGACGTCCAGCGGCGCTTCCGCACCGTCGGGCGCCGCGGAGGGATCCGCCGTGTTCGGGTCCATCGGGCTCACGCGATCACTCGTGGTGCAGCGCGACCACCGGCTCGAGGCGAGCCGCGCGCGAGGCGGGATACAGGCCAAACCCGATCCCCGTGAGCGCCGAAGCCCCGAGAGCCGCGATGATCGACCATATCGGCACTTCCGCCGGGACAGGCGAAAAGGTGTTGAGCGAATACACGATCGCGCCACCGATGAGCATCCCGACGGCGCCTCCGATGAGCGTGAGCGTCGCCGCTTCCACGAGGAACTGCCACAGGATGTCGCGCCGGCGGGCTCCCATCGACTTCCGAAGCCCGATCTCTCGCGTTCGCTCGGTGACCGAGATCATCATGATCCCGATCACCCCCACGCCTCCGACCATCAGACCGACGCTCGACAACGCGACCATGACCGAGAAGAGCACCGAGGTGAGACTGTTCCACAGATTCACGATCTGATCCTGGCCCACGATCGCGAAGTCATCCTCCTGACCCGGGGCCAGACGCCGGAGCTGCCGCATCCGCGCGTGCACGACATCCTTCGCCAGCTCGAGGTCGGCCTCCGGCTCGGGGCGCACCACGAACGCCACCATCCTGTCCCACACGCGGATGTGCTTGTCGGACGTCCAGAACGGGATCCACACGTAGTGGGTGGCCAATCCCGCGAACAGGTTCGCCGGTGGCTGATAGATGCCGATCACCTCGAAGATCGTGCCGTCGCCACGATAGGACCCGATCCGGATCCGGCGCCCCAACGGGTCCAGGTTTCCGAACAGGTCGAACGCAGTTGCCGAGTCGATGACCGCGACCGTCGATCGCCGCTCATCCTCGGTGTGCGTGAAAAAGCGTCCGTCCGTCAGGTCGCCGTTGTCGATCTCGAGGAAGTCGGAGCTCACGCCATACAGCGAGATCTCGACGTCGGTCGAGCCCCAGGTCGCCTCGTACCCGCCCTGCTGCCCGAGGTCGGAATACGCGGACGCGCTCTTGATCCCCGGGAGCCGGTTGAGGTCTCGCGTCCAGGTGGGATCCAGAGGGTCGTTCCGGAAGAAGTCCGGCTCCTCCTCGTCCAAACTGGTGCCGGCCTGAACCGTCGAGAAATCGTAGTGCGCGACGTAGAACGTGCTGTAGCCGCGTCCCGAGATCAGCTCGCCGAAGCTCTCGTTCACGCCCGTGATCACCGCCGCCATGACCATGACGACCAGCACGCCGATCGTGACCCCGAGGATGGTGAGCCCACTGCGCACCTTGTTGGAGCGCAGCGAGTCGAAGGCCACCGCGATCCCCTCGATCGCCGTGGCGAAGAAGCCCATCCCGACCTTGCCGACAGGAGTCATCCGCTTACCACCTTCCGCGCCGCATCACTCGTAGCGTAGCGCCTCGATCGGGTCGAGACGCGCCGCCCGATAGGCCGGGTACATACCTGACGAAATGCCTACCACCAGTCCCAGGGCGAGCGCGATCACCAGTGATAAGCCCGAAACGGAGGCCGGTAGCGGGGTGAACTGTTCCACGACGCGCGCCAGGCCCAGCCCGACCCCGATCCCTATGGCGGCGCCCAGGATCGAAAGCGTCGAAGCCTCGGTGAGAAACTGGAACAGGATGTCTCGTCGGCGCGCGCCCAGCGATTTGCGCAACCCGATCTCGCGCGTCCGGTCGGTGACCGAGAGGAGCATGATGTTCATGATCACGATCCCGCCCACGACCAACGACACCGACACCAGGCCCGGGATCGCGGTCATCAGTATCCGGTTGATCGTGTTCCATGCGCTGAGGAGATCGTTCGAGGTCTGGATCCAGAAGTTGTTGTGATCCCCGGGTCGCAGCTGCCGGTCCGAGCGGAGCGCGCCCTCCACCTCCGCCATCGTGGGCTCCATCTCCACCGCGGCGTTGACCTTGACGAGAATCTCCTCCACTTCTTCGCGCCGCTGGGCCATCGTCTGGTTGTACGTGGAGAAGGGGATCAGCACGGAGGCGTCGCGGATGTTCCCGATAAACCCGCCCTGTTTCTCGAACACGCCCACGATGGTGAACTGCTGGCCGCGGAAACGGATGGGCTTGTCGATCGGAGACGTGGTCGGGAAGAGTCGCTCGGCGATCGCCGAGCCGATGACCGCCACCTTGAGCGCGCGGCGCTCGTCTAGCGACGTCAGCCCGCGTCCGCTCTCGACCTTCCAACCCTGGATGGCCTGGTATTCCTCCGAGCCACCGATCAACCGCACGTTGGGGCGGCGCTCCCCTCCGGATCGGACCTCGCTCAGAAACCGGTCGGCCATGTACGCGAAGTTCTTCGCGTTCGGGGTTGCCGCCCGCACCACCTCGACGTCGTGCAGGATGAGATCGGGGTTACGGGCCTCCCGGCGCCTTCGCTCTTCGGACTGCTGTCCCGTATTGACCTGGGAACGACGCACGACGGTAAACGTATTGACGCCGAAGATCGATCCGGCGAAGTCTTCGCGCACGTAGCGGTTCATCCCTTCCACGATCGTGATTACCGCGATCAGGAAAGTGATTCCGATGATGACGCCGACCAGGCTGAAGAAGGATTTCAGCTTGTGCGTCCACACCTGCGTGAGTGAGAGCTTGATCCCTTCCCAGAACCGCATCGTAAGAGGCCCTCGCTATCGGCCGGCGTGGCGGCTCAGAGACCGGCGGTGACCGGCGCCTTGACGTGCTCCGCGGAGATCATCCCATCCACCAGCGTGATCTCCCGGTGCGAATGCGCGGCGATGTCGGCCTCGTGCGTCACCATGATGATCGTCTGGCCCGTCGCGTGCAGGGCGTCGAACACGGTCATGATCTCCGCCGACGTGCTCGAGTCGAGGTTCCCGGTCGGCTCATCGGCCAGGAGGATTGAGGGGTTGTTCACGAGGGCGCGCGCGATCGCGACGCGTTGCCGCTGCCCACCCGACAGCTCGTTGGGCTTGTGATCCATCCGATCCGCGAGCGCGACCTTCTCCAAGGCCTCCGCCGCGCGCCGCTGGCGCTCCTTCGCCGACATGCCCGCGTAAATCAGGGGTAGCTCGACGTTGTGAAGAGCCGTCGCACGTGGGAGCAGATTGAACGTCTGGAAGACGAACCCGATCTCCCGGTTCCGAATCCGCGCAAGCTCATCGTCGTCCAGATCCTGGACGGCCTGATCGTTCAGGATGTACTCGCCCGAAGTGGGTGTATCGAGACAGCCGATCAGGTTCATCAGCGTCGACTTCCCCGAGCCTGATGGCCCCATGATCGCCACGTACTCGTTACGGTCGATCCTGAGATCGACTCCACGGAGCGCGCGGACCGTCTCTGCGCCCATCACGTAGTCCTTCGTGAGCGCGCGCGTCAGAATCATGCCGTCTCCCTGACCGTTGGTCGTCATCGTCCTCTATTCGCTCGTGTGTCTGGCTCTCGAGTGTATTCGGCTCTCCGGCTCGCCCGCATTCGGCCCTCCGCTCGGCCGTGTTCGGCCCTCCGCTCGGCCGTGTTCGGCTTTCCGGATCGGCGACGAGATCAGGACCCCTCGCCCACGTCGTCGTTGTCGGTCGACGTCGAGTCGGCGCCCGACGACGTGACGTCGATGCGCGAGCCGTCCTCCAGCTCGCGGATCGCCTGGAAAGAGCCCGAAACCACGACCAGGCCCTCCTCGAGCCCGCTAAGCACCTCGAAGTAGCTCTCGCCGGCGATACCCACCTCCACCGGGCGGAAGCGGGCGCGATCCCCGTCCACGACGAACACCCCCTCGACGTCCCGGCTCGTGTCGAGCGCATCTTCCGGTGGCACGTTCTCGCTGGGGACCTCCTCGATCTCATCGGCGTCCATCAGCGTGAGCGCGGCGATCGGAATCGCGAGCACGTTCTCGCGCGTGGCCGTGACCACATCGGCGGTGGCCGAGAGGTCGGGCCGCACGGCGGCGGGAGGATCATCCAACGTGATCCGGACCTCGAAATCGATCGCCTGATCCGATCCCGTCGAGGTGAGATTGCTGCGCGGAATGATCGAGCTGTTGCCGATCTTCGTAACGCGTCCGGAGAACTTCTGGTTCGGGAAGGCATCGATCTCGATCGACGCCGAGTCACCCACCTGAATGTCGGGGATGTCGGTCTCGTCGACCTCGATCACCGCCTCCATGGTCGACAGGTCTGCGACCGTGAGCAGGAGGCTGCCGGGATTGTTCATGGTGCCGACGATGGCGGTCTCTCCACGCTCGACGTTGAGCCGTGTGACCCGGCCGCTCATCGGGGCCCGGATGATGGTCTTGCTCAGCCGGTCCTGGGCTTGCTCGAGCAACGCCTGCGCCTGGTTTACCGCATGCTCCGCCGCCTCCCACAGCGCCTTCTGGACATCGGCCTGGGTGACGGCCTGCTCGACCTCGGTGTCCGTGATCAGATCAGAAGCTCGCTCCTTGAGCGCGACGTAGCGCTCGGCGTCCCGTTGCGCCTGGATGTACGACGCCCGCATCTGAGCTTCCGTCGCACGCGCCTGAGACAGCCCGGCCAGGGCCTGGTTGACTGCGGCCTGGTACTGGGCCTGGTCGATCATGAGCAGCAGATCGCCTTCGGAGACGTCCTGTCCTTCCTCGATCGGGAGTTCCACGATCCGTCCGGCCACATCCGTCGTGATGTCGACCGAGGTCTCCGGCTCGATATGACCGGTCGCCGACACCCGCGCGACCAGGTCACGCCTCTCGACCTCTTCCGCGCGTACGTCGACCGCGCGCCCGCTATCGGAGCGAAGAGCGTTCGCCGCCATCGTACCGAGCACCACCGTGACGCCCAGGCCGATCCACACTTTGCGTTTACGCGTCATCAGTCCACACGAACCTTGTATAGGGAAGCCGGATCCCCCCCGAATCCGACCCGTAATTCGTTACGATCCAAGACGTGGGGCGGTTTCACCGGGGTGGCCGGGAACGCGCCCCCGCCGACCGTGCTCACGATCGAAAACACGGGCTTGGTCGCGACCGTTGAACCGTCTCGTCGCGGTCCGACCCGGTCGCGCGCAGTTCCTACATACCCGGTAGCCGCGGCAAGTGCCCTGGCCCCCCGCGGCTCTCCAGAGACGTACCTACCGGCCTCCTCCCAGGGCCGCGAAGATCACGGCCAGCACCAAGTAGAGCGCGATGAGCAGAGCGGTCGCCGAACCTGCCGAGCGTTTCGGGTAAATCCGGCTCACCGCGATCCCGAGGACGGCCGCCGTCCACAAGCTGAAGACGTTGATGCCCCGGAGTAGCCGGAAGAGGAAGCCCTCTTCTAGGCCGGGGATGAGCAGGTTGAGCGACAGCGTCGTCATCTCGCCACGCGACAGAATGAGGGCGAGGGTCAGCAGGCCTCCGACCGTGTAAATGACGAATGCGTGCGTGGTGGCGCTGTAGAGCTGCTTGAACGTGCCGGCGCCCCCCAGGAGAACGTTGTATACCAGGATCAGGATTCCGGCGATGACCGCGATCGTGATCGGCGTTCCCACCACGGCGAGAGTTCGTCCCCATGCTCTCGCGAACCCGACGGCCTGGTCGATCTGCTCCTGTTCCGCGTCGGCGGGCAGGTTGGTCTGGACGAGCTCCCGCATCACCTCTTCGGGCAGCAGGAAGCTCGACACGACGCTCACCACCACCAGCACGAGCAGCATCCCGATCCACGCGGGTACCTCCTTGAGGCGATCGAACAGTGCGGCTGGCGAGACGAATACCTGTACGATTCGGGCCGGCAGACTGGGCAATGAGGCCGGCCCGGCGGTTCCAGCGGCTTCACCCGGGGGGACCCCCGGGTCGGACGACGGTGCGTCGGTCATGGCTTTGGCCTCGCTGTTGTGTGACCGCTCCTGTGGCTCGACGACACAGTTCCCGTGGCTCGACGACACAAATTGGCGCAAAGCGATGCGATCGGGAAGGACAAGTGGCCTATGAGGACGGGCGGCCTGGAGGGATGGCGACCTGGGCCGGAATCGGTCGGGCGGATCAGTCCTCGTCTGGAAGACGCGTCGCCACGAGCCGGCGTCCCGGGTCCTCCACCCTGAGCAATCGGCCCTCCGCGTCGATCCACACTCTTCGGATCTGGCCGCCGACCTCGATGTCGAACCGAGTCGCGGCGATATTTTGACCCTCGACCGTGACCGGGTCCGATTGCCTGGCCCTGAGGATTCCCTCGACTCTCGAGCTTCGTGAGGGGACGATGACCGCCAGGCTGCGGCCGATCTCGGCCTCACGCAGGCGATGGGCCAGGAGCAGATAGTGATGCGCCACGCCTTCTTCGAGCACCGCCGCACCACCCGGCGTGGCAAACTCCTTCCACCGCTCACCCTGGTCGGAATTCACGTGCAGACGCAACCGGCCTCCGGTCCACTCGCCGTCGACGCTCATCGCCTCGGGCTCGGCGCGCAGCCGGTATTGTACCGGGCGCAGGTTCGCGTCGGAGCGAAAGCGGACATCCAGCGATCTCTGGCTGCCACCGTTCTCCCGCGTGACCAGCGCGAACGCGTCGATGGTGGTTTGCTCGCGCCAGACCCGGAAGCTCTCGGTGCCGACTCGGCGTCCGTCTATCTCGATCGCGAGACGCCCCGTATCCAGCTGTTGAGCCGATAGGCCGGCGGGAGCCGCGGCCAGTCCCACGGCCATGGCGCTGATCGCACTCAGCGGCAGACGCGCGTCGCGTCGCCTCGAGCGTGTCATCGAGGACTCAACCCCTCGATTCGACGGCATTCTCGGCGAACAGGCGGTCGCCGATGTACGCGACCAGGTAGTCATAGATCCGCTTTCCTTTCTCGGCCGCTGCGGCGGTCGGTCTGCCTACTACCCCGGCAGATCCCCGAAGTGGCACGGGTTCGGATCCGTTCAGAAGCCTATCCAGGACTCTCGCATCGACGATTTCGTCACGAGCCAGCTCTGGACGCACGAGCGATGGTGCGAGGTGAAGCATGAGCGAGGTCTCGACCTCGCCGGCACGCTCCGGTAGCGCGTCCGGCCCCAGGATGGGGGAGAGATCCACGACGTTGATATCCACCGCCCGGATACGCGCGCGTGTCGAGATGGCGCTGACCAGCGCGCCGTAATGGGGTCCGTAGCCGTGCGATGTGAGGAGAGTGAATTCCCGGACGCCGTGCTGCTCCCAATCAGCTATCAACTCGTTGAGAACCCGATGGAGGGTCTTGGCGCTCAGCCCGGCCGTTCCGGCGTACGCCTTGTCGCGGCTGCTTGCGGTGCCGAACCCCAGCGTCGGCCCGAGCAGGATCGAGTGACGCGCGGCGATCCCCTCGGCAACCGCGGTGGTGATGATCCCGTCGGTCCCGACGGGGAGGTGGGGGCCGTGCTGGACGCAGGATCCCACCGGGAGAATCAAGCGCGGGTCGCGCCGAAGCCACGCAGCCGCCTCGGTCCACGGTAGGTCGGCCAGCCTGGTACTCGCGTTGCGATCCACCGTCGAACCCACCTCGCGCGCGGCCTAATCGATGTTGTCAGCGGCGTGCCTCACATCGGTCCGGACGTCCGTCAGCGAGACTCGCCACCGGCCACGATCGCCGCAAGCCTCGCGCC
This sequence comes from Gemmatimonadota bacterium, assembly GCA_039589195.1. Taxonomy (GTDB): domain Bacteria; phylum Gemmatimonadota; class Gemmatimonadetes; order Palauibacterales; family Palauibacteraceae; genus JBDHAC01. Next base: position 27,320 of record JBDHHV010000031.1, read on the forward strand.
CCAGTTGACCTCTCGATGACAGACACGACGTGGGTGGGGAGTCGCGTCAGGCGGGAGGTGGCAATGGTGGAGACGGTCGCATCGGCCGCCGTCACGGGTCTGGACGTCCAGCGAGTCCGCGTCGAGGTGTCGATCACGCGCGGGACGCCCCTCATACAGATCGTCGGGCTGGCGCAGAGCGCGGTGCGCGAGGGCAGAGAGCGCATCCGGGCGGCGGCGAGCCAGCTCGGCCTCCACGTACCGGGGCTGCGCATCACCGTGAACCTGGCCCCGGCCGGGCTCCCGAAGCACGGTGCCGCGTTCGATCTGCCGATGATGATCGGGATTCTGGCCGCGGCCGGTGAGCTCCCGGTCGAGCGCGTCCGCCGGTACGCACTGGTGGGAGAGCTGGGGCTGGATGGCTGTCTGCGCTCGATCAGGGGCGCGCTCCCGATCGCGCTCCACGCGGCGCGGCACGCCGACGTCCGCGGTCTGATCCTGCCGCTCGCAAATCTGCGCGAGACCCGGCCCGCGTCGGGAATCGACGTTCGGGGCGCCTCTTCGCTCACCGATGTGATCGATTTCATGCGCGGGGGCGACGACTTGCCCCTCGTGACGGACCTGCCCCCCGACACCCCCGACGCGGCCATCGATCCGGATCGGGATCTGCGCTCCGTCTCCGGCCAGCAGGCGGCCAAGCGGGCCCTGGAGGTGGCGGCTGCCGGGGGCCACAACCTGCTGCTCCGCGGCGCGCCCGGAGCCGGGAAGACGACTCTCGCGCGGTGTCTGCCTGCCCTTTTGCCTCCCATGAGCCTCGAGGAGGCCGTCGAAGCGACGGCGATTCACAGCGTCGCCGGCCGGCTGCCGGACGGGGCCGGTCTACTCGAGCGTCGCCCGTTTCGAGCCCCGCACCACACGATCAGCAATGTGGGGCTGATCGGTGGAGGGACGTTGCCGAGACCCGGTGAGATCTCTCTCGCGCACCGCGGTGTGCTGTTCCTGGACGAGCTCCCGGAGTTTGGGCGGGGAGCGCTGGAGGCGCTTCGGCAGCCGCTCGAGGAGGGTGTCGTCCACGTGGCGCGCGCCCGCGCCCGCGCTAGGTTCCCGGCGCGCTTCACGCTCGTGGCCGCCATGAACCCATGCCCCTGCGGGCATCACGGCGCACCCGACGACCGGTGCACGTGCGGGCCCGCCAGCGTGTCCCGGTACACACAGCGAATCAGCGGCCCGCTCCTGGATCGAATCGACCTCCATCTGGAAGTGCCGGCCGTGGCCTGGAGCGACCTGGTCGAAGCCAGCCCCGGCGAAGCGAGCCGCATGGTCAGGGAGCGTGTCCGAAGCGTTCGCGCTCGGTCGGCGCGGCGTTTCGCTGACCTGGAGTCGACGGCTCGCTGCAACGCCGATCTGGGCCCGCGGGAAATCGAGGCTCATTGCGCACCGGATCGAGAGGGGAGGGCGCTACTTCGTTCGGCGACCCAGCGGCTGGGGCTCAGCGCGCGTGGCTACTTCCGGTCGCTACGCGTCGCGCGAACGATTGCAGACCTCGCCGAGAGCGAGCGAATTCTGTCCGACCACGTAGCGGAAGCGCTGCGGTACCGCGGATTGGAGGGACGCGACGCCTGGAGTCTGCAGCGAACCTAGAGCAGCCTAGCGCCCGTTCCCGACGAGCCTCGAGGACACACGCCCGTGCTGGTGCTCGGACTCGATCCGGTCCAGCGTCTCCAGAAACGCTTCACGGACCTGTCCCTCCACCCGCTGGTTCTGCGCGAACTCGATCAGGAACCCGGCCAGGCTGTGGTCGCTCTCGATCTGGCGGGCCGTCTCGAGCGCACCGATCAGCTCTTGCTCCCCGATGTCGCGTCGTTGCACGAACAACGTGAGGGTGGAGGACAGGTTGTGGTCGCTCTCGATGTGCGAGGCGGTCTCGAGGTAGGCGCGTTGGATCGCTGCGCCAGACAGCTTCCGCTCGGCCACCTCTGCGAGAAGGCTCGCGAGCTGGTGGTCGGATCCGATATTCCCGGCGGCCGTCAGAATCGCGGCGAGATCGGTATCGCTCAAGCGAGTGTTCTGTAGGGCCGCGACGTACACGCGCGAGCGGTTGTGGGCCGATGCGATGGACACGGCGGCATCCAACAGGGCGGCGCGC
>JBDHHV010000032.1:0-29062 GCA_039589195.1 Gemmatimonadota bacterium
GACCGCCCGTTCGATCTCCGTCTCCGAGACGCCGCGCGGGTCGCTCAGGATCGCGTTCATCCGCTGGAGCTCCTCGAGCCGCGACAGGTTGTCGGGCGCTGAGAAGAAGAGCGCCAGGAAAGGATTGCCGAGCGTGGTGGGCCCCATGTGGACCACCTCCAGCCGGTCGCTGGCGTCCCCCAGGAGCTCGTAGTACTCCACCAGCTTGTCCCACCGCGCCAGCTTCCGGTCGGCACCCATTTGGAATCCGAAGAACTCCTCCGGGGACGGGATGTCCGCCGTTTGTGCGAGACTCGATTGCGCAATGCTCGGTGCCGGTAAGCAGGCGAGCGACAGCGCGCCGGAGAATAGCCCTACGAGTGCGATCGTGAGAGAGGGCGGACGACGGCGATTCGGTCTCATGAAACAGCTCCTCGGCCAAGGACCCGCCGGCTGGCGGAGTGTGTCGGCGCCTGTTCGCGGCGACGCGTGAGCGCGCTGCTCGCTCACGCAGTCTCTGCGGCAGGATTTGGGCGGTCAAGAGGGTCCGCGAGACCAGCGGCGCGGGGATCGGATCCGAGGCGGAGCCTCCGTTTGGCCCCTTATGTCGACACGCTACTGTTGCTTGTCTACACAAGAGGCGTTAGAATCGATGGCCCCTTCGCGGGTCGACGCGGCCCGCGAGCTCGTCAGGATGCCCTACGACGGGAGAACCAGGTGTCGATTCTTCGATCCGAGCTTCTGCGCGGCACGTTGGACCTGCTCGTCCTCAAGACCCTAACGCTCGAACCGATGCATGGATGGGGAATCTCTCAGCGGATTCGGCAGATGTCGGGCGAAGTGTTCGAGATCAACCAGGGATCCTTGTATCCGGCGCTCCGCCGACTGCAGCGCAAAGGCTGGGTCACGTCCGAGTGGCGGACGACCGATCACAACCGGCGGGCGCGTTACTACACGCTCACTCCGGCGGGACGCGCGCAGCTCGGCGAGGAGGAGCGGCAATGGACCCTTTCGTCGACCGCCGTGAATCGGCTCCTGGAGCTCCGGCTGGCGCGGACGTGACGATGTCCTGGCTGCGCGGGGTGCTCCAGAAGACACGCGAGACGTTCTCACGCCGAAGGGTCGACGAGGAGCTGGATGAGGAGATCCAGTTCCATCTCGAGCGTGAAGTCGAGCGCCTGATCGCGAAGGGGATGGATTCAGAGGCGGCGCGCTCGCTCGCGAATCGAACCTTTGGCGGAGTGGGGCGCGTGAAGGAGCGGGCCCGCGAGGAGTACGGTTTCCGCTTGCTCGATCAGGCGGTGCGCGACGTGCGACACGCGGCGCGTGGTCTTCGAAGGAGCCCGAGCTTCGCCATCGCGGCCGTATTGACGCTGGGCCTCGGGATCGGCGCGACGACCGCCATCTACAGCATCGTCGACGCGGTCGTCCTCGAGCCACTGCCCTATCCGGAATCCGATCGACTCGTTCGGATCTTTCAGCAGAACAGCCCCACCAACCGCTGGAGCATTTCCGTGGCCGATTTCCAGGCCGTGGAGGCACAGCAGAAGGTGTTCGAGTCGGTAGCCGCGCTGCGTGGCGGGACGGCGACGCTCACTGGTAGCGGCCGGCCCGAGCGAATATCGGCTCTATTCGCGACGTCCGAATGGTTCCGTACGATCGGCGTCGAGCCCACGGAGGGTCGCGGGTTTCTTCCGGGCGAGGATCGGCCCGGGGCGGAGCGCGTGGTGGTGTTGAGCCACGCCTTCCGGGAGCGCGCCTTCGGACCTGGCGCAGCCGTTCTGGGCCAGACGATCACGCTTGATGGTCACCCGCATGTGATCGTGGGTGTTCTCCCGCCGGGGCGGGGGTCCCTCGCGGGGTACCCGGCCGACGTGTGGCCCATCCTGCAGCTGCACCCCCCCACGCGTCGCGGTCCGTTCTTCCTGCGTGGCTTCGGCCGGCTGCTTCCCGAAGCCTCGTTCGAGGATGCGAGGACAGATCTGGACGCGGTCAGCGAACGGATCTTCCCGATCTGGGCCGCGGGCTTCTCGGACGAGAACGCCAGGTTGACTCCCGTGCTGCTCCGTGACGTGATCGTCGGCGATGTCGGCGGCGCGTTGTTCCTGCTACTTGGTGCCGTAGCGGGGGTGCTGCTGATCGGGATCGCCAATGTCGCGAACCTGCTTCTGGCTCGAGCTGGCGGGAGGACGCGCGAGATGGCACTCAGAGCGTCGCTGGGGGCCACGAGGACGCGGCTCGTTCGGCAGCTCCTGGCGGAGAACCTGTTACTGGCGGCACTCGGCGGAGCCGCCGGGGTGGCGATCGCGTTCATCGGGCTCGAGACGCTGGTCGCGACGAGCCCCGGTCTGCCGCGGCTGGAGGAGGTCTCTCTCGACCCCGGCGTCCTGGGCTTCGCGGCCGCCGTGACGTTGACCACCGGTCTGCTGTTCGGGCTCGCGCCGCTTCTCCACGGGGTGTCACGGGACGTCGCGGTAGGCCTGCGTGCCGCGGGCCGCACGGCAACGGCAGGGGTCCGCTGGCGACGCGTGCGATCCGCGCTGGTGACCGCGGAGTTCGCGCTGGCGTTGCCGCTATTGATCGGGGCTTCGCTCCTGCTCGGGAGCTTTCTCCGTCTGCGGCACGTGGACCCCGGGTACGATCCGCACGATCTGATCTCGGCTCAGCTTTCGCTGCCGGCGTCCGACTATGCCGGCGCCGTCGAAACCATGCGGTTCTGGAATGAGGCGTTGCGCCGGATCGAGGCGATCCCCGGTGTGGCTTCGGCAGGTATCAGCACCGCCCTGCCACCGGACAATTCGGGGGACACGAACAACTTCGATCTCCTGGACAAGCCCGTCGCGTCGGGAGCCAGTCAACATGTGGTTCCGTGGAGCTGGATATCGCCGGGCTACCTGCGCACCCTGCAAGTGCCCCTGCTGGAGGGTCGTCTTCTCGACGAAAGGGACCGGGGCACCCCGGCCGTCGTGGTCGTGAGCCGGAGTTGGGCGGACCGCTACTACCCTGACGAGGAGGTGCTCGGGAAGCAGTTGTACGCGGGCGGCGATACCGGTACGCCCATGACGGTCATCGGCGTGGTCGGAGACGTGAAGCTCACCGGCCTTTCGTCGAGCGACGATCCAGCCGTTTACGAACCCTTCGCCCAGGCGGGGTTCCGGACGGTGAACCTCCTTGTTCGCGCTCGGGGCTCGGCATCGGGTATTCTCCGACAGGTGGGCGCCGGGATCGAGTCGTTGGATGCCGAGCTACCACTTGCGAACGTGGAGACGATGACGGAGCGCCTGTCCACCGCGGTGTCCGGACCGCGGTATTGGACGACGTTGCTGGGCGTGTTCGCGGGCGTGGGGCTGCTCCTGGCTGCGATCGGGATCTACGGCGTCCTGTCGTACCACGTGACTCGACAGACCCGCGACATCGGGATTCGAATCACGCTCGGAGCCGACCCCGCCGCAGTGCGCCGGCTCGTACTCCGCCAGGGCATGTCTCGCGCGGCGTTGGGGATCGGCATCGGTTTGGTCGGTTCCCTGCTTCTCACACGCCTGCTCGAGAACCTGCTGTTCGGAGTGTCGCCTACAGATCCGCTAACCTTCGCGACAGTGACTCTCGTCCTTACCGCCGTCGCCCTGGGCAGCTGCTTTGTTCCCGCCCGACGAGCGACGCGCGTCGACCCGATCCGTACGCTCAACGCCGAATAACGGCAGCGATTGTTGTGGGTAGGCGCGCGGTGATCGCGCCCCTAGTCCAACTCTTCTTCGTCGTCCTCCTGCTCTTCTTCGTCGTCCTGCTGCGCATCGTCGTCGACCGATCCAGGATCTCCGTCGGCTCCGGCCTCTAACTCGTCAGGATTGGCCGCGGCTCTGGCGGCCTCCCTCATCAGTCTCTTTTTTTCCGCTTTCGCTTCCTTCTTCTTCTGCTTCTTGATCTCTCGCTGCCGTTTTTCGAAGCCATAGTTGGCTCTTCTCGCCACGCTACCTCCACCGTGATTCGTGATCTCCAGTGCAACGACGTACCAGCAATGATACGGCACACGCCCCGAGCCCGCATACTGATCCGCTACGGGAAGGACGGGCACCGAGTCCACCAAGTCGGGTAATCCGGGATTTGATGCCGCATCTTCGCCCAGGACTTTTCTTCGCGTCGGGGACGGCAGTGAACGGGTGCCCATGTCAGAAACCGTGACCGCGAGGCGTACCTTCCTTCGGTGGGGCGAGCGCGCCGCGTGGATCGCCCTCCTCATCTGGATCGGCATCCGCCTCGCACCACAGGTTTCGGCGTGGACGGGGATCGGCGGGTCACTCGAGCCTGCCCCCGCCATCGCCGTGGAGACCTGGGAGGGGTGGTCGGTCGGGGGTGAAGAGGTTCGCGGCCGCGTTGTCGTGGTGAGTTTCTGGGCGACCTGGTGCCTCCCGTGTCGGGTGGAGATGCCGGCCCTGCAGACGCTGCATGAGCGGCATGCGGATGAGGGTCTTCTCGTGCTCGGGCTGGTGACCGACGGTCACGATGAGGCGGCGGTGAACACGTTCCTGGAGGAGCACGGCATCACCTTCCCGATCGCTGAAGCCCCTTCCCGTCTCCGAGCCGCGCTTGGCGGGATCGATCGCTTGCCGACCACGATCCTCATCGACCGGCGTGGGATGGTTCGCCACAAGGTCGTGGGTCTGTTCGCGCCTCCAGCTCTCGGTGCCGCCGTCCGCCGCTTGTTGGTCGACTCATGACGCCGTGCGTACGGCTCGAAGCCCGGGCGGTGCTCTCCGTTGCCTTCGGCATCTTTCTACTCGGTCCCGGACTCGCGGCCCAGGAGACGCGGATCTGGCCGGTCCCGGAATGGACGCGAGCGGCGCCGGAGGATCACGGCCTCGATGCGGATCGGCTGGCCGATCTGGTGCAGCGTATCGATTCGGACGAGTACCGCCACATCCATTCGCTGCTCGTAGTGCGGAACGGACACCTCGTGCTCGAAGAATACTTCCACGGCTATGACCCCGGGCGCCTCCACATGCAGCAGTCGGTGAGCAAGAGCTTCACGTCGGCGCTCATCGGCATCGCCCGCGATCGCGGCGACATCGAGAGCGTGGACGAGCGGGTCGTGGACTTCTTCCCCTCGCGCCGTACGGAGTTGGCTCGAGACGAGCGGCGTCGGACCATGCGCGTCGAGGATCTGCTCACCATGCGGAGTGGCACCGACTACCACGAGCGCGGTTCGAGCTCGCCCCATGCTCAGCTGAACCGCCTCAGCCGCGGGTGGGACACCTTTATCCTCTCCCGACCCATGGTTCGCGATCCCGGCAGCTTCTTCCAATACGATTCGGGCGGGGTGATCCTTCTCTCGAGCCTGCTCCATGCGCGTACGGGCATGCACGCCGACGACTACGCGGCGCGGTATCTGTTCGAACCGCTCGGGATCGAGGCATTCAACTGGTTCGAGAACGCCGATGGCCACCCCCACACCGGCGGCGGCCTCGATCTCCGCCCCAGGGATATGGCGCGATTCGGTCTTCTCTACCTGCGCCGCGGCGTGTGGAACGGCGAGCGCGTGATCTCGGAGGAGTGGATCGACCGCTCGTTCACCCGGCACGTGACGTTCTCTTCGCCGCGGTCGAATCGGACCGAAGGGTACGGGTACTTGTGGTGGATCCTTCCCCCTTCGCCCAACGGCGGCGGGGAGCAGGATATCTACGCCGCCATGGGTTTCAGAGGACAGTTCATCTTCGTGATCCCCGAGCACGACATGGTGGTCGTGGTGACCGCCGGCACGCGACAATACCGCGACGAAGTCAAGCCCATCGAGTTCCTGTACTCGCACGTGCTACCAGCCATCGGCGGATAGCCCCCCCTACCAACGCACGTCACCCGGCTCTAGAGGTGAGGCTCGAAGGGAAGGTGCCGGTGGGCGAGCGCCTCACGGGAGCGGGATAGTTGCATTCGTGCCCACGGCTGCGTACACTACAGCTGTATGTAGTTATTCCTACACTTCCCTCACCGGAGTCGCCTGGAATGACCAGAAACGGGCGTGCGACATTCAGTCGGCGAGAGCGCGAGATCATGCAGATTCTTTATCGCCTCGGTGAAGGGTCCGTCGCCGATGTGGTGGGCCTCATGCCCGACGCTTCTTCGTACGATGCCGTTCGACTCACGCTGGGCGTCCTCACCGAGAAGGGGCACGTCAGTCACCGGCGGGAGGGCCGCCGCTATATCTACCGTCCGACAGTACCGGTCACGCACGCCTCGCGTTCCGCCCTCCAGCAGGTGACGAGGACGTATTTCCGCGGCTCACCCCACAAAGCCGTTCTCGCGATGCTGGACGCGGCGGCACGACGCATGTCCGACGAAGAGCTGGACGAGATCGCGGATTGGATCCGCAAAGCGAAGGAAGACTGATGCCGGGACCGTTCGATCCTGAGGTGATGGCGGAGATCTACGCGGGCCTCATCGACATGGTCCTGCTGAAGGGGACCCTGCTCGTGCTCGCGGCGGCGATCGCATGCTACACGCTGCGCAAGTCCTCCGCTTCCATTCGGCACGGAGTATGGGCCGCCGCATTCTTCGCCCTTCTCGCGCTGCCTGTGATGCGCCTGGCGGCGCCACAGTCGGACCTTACGATCGTCGGAGTGCGGTCGTTCTCGGTAGCGACCTCCATACCGCAAGTCCGACCCACGGAGAGCGCGGTCCCCGCCGTGCAGGAGAGGGCCGAGGAGCCCATTCCGCGATCCGCTGCGGCGCCGCTGGTCCGAGGACCCATCACTACGATCGGCATGGCTCGATCGTATCGCTGGATCGTCGCAATCTGGTTCGCGGGGTTCCTCCTTCAGCTCACGCGCTTGGGTGCCCATCTGCGCGCGGTCGGAAGACTCCGCGCCCGAGCGGAGCCATGCCCTGACCATGTGCGACGACGGGTTCGCCGGGTGGCGGACGAACTCGGCCTGCGCCGCGCTCCTGTGACGATCGTCAGCCCGGATCTCCAGATTCCGAGTACCTTCGGGATCATCCGGCCGACGGTCGGCCTCCCACGCACCATCGATGGTTGGCCGAGTAGCCAGCTCGAAGCGGCGTTGCTCCACGAGCTCGCTCACCTGAAACGTCGCGACTACGTGACCCATCTGATCGCGGGCTTCGTGAAGGCAGTCTATTGGGTCAATCCAGCTGTTTGGTATGCAGAGCGTCGCCTCGACATGGAACGCGAGCGCGCGTGTGACGACGGGGTCGTCATCGAACGCGTAGATCCCGTGCGTTACGCGGAGTATCTGATGAGCCTCGCGCTCAGTGGGCGACAGAGCGCGGCGCAACCTGTTCTCTCGTTCGCGAATCGATCATCGCTGACCGAGCGGATCAGGAGCCTGCTCGACCGGGCGCAAGCTCGGGCTCCGCTCGGCCGCACAGCCCGGCTGGGGATCGTCGCGGTGGCGGCGGTGCTCCTCGCGGGGGCCGGGGCTATAGAGACCTTCGGCGTCGTTCAGTCGACCGGTCAGGGCGTGGCAGCGCTCTCCGATCGGGATCCGATCGTCCGGCGGTATGCTGCCTGGGCAGCGGGCGAGTCCGAGAATCCGACTCATGTGGACGAGTTGATCGAGCACCTCGCTGATCCCGATGCCCGGGTGCGCGTGGTATCGGCCTGGGCCCTGGGCGAGATCAAGGATCGGCGAGCAGTGGCGCCTCTGACCGTGCTCCTGGCGGATGAAGATGCTCGCGTGCGGGAGATGGCGGCACTCGCGATCGGCGAGATCGAGGATCCATCCGGACTGGCCGCCCTCCGTGAGGCAGGCCCCGCGGTGGTCTCGGAGGATGCGCGCGCATGGGCAATCGCCCAGATCGAGCATGTCGACGGGTACTCCGAGGTATTCGCCGGTGCCCTCACCGACCCCGAGATTCATGTCGAGGTTCACGCCCGCAACCTGCCGCTGTATCTCGAACAGCTCGCGGACGCCGACCCCGGTGTCCGCGCTCGAGCGGCCGAGCGACTCGGCCTTCTGGGGGCTCCCGAGGCCGTCGATGCCCTCCTCGACGCGCTGGAGGATGAGGATCCGGCGGTGCGGGCAACCGCCGTGTGGGCGCTGGACGAGATCAACCCATCTCGGGCCAGGCGAGCCTCACCGGCCAGCCCCCACCGGACCGACTAGCTCGGGCTAGCTCCGACCAACCAGACGCCTTTCGAGAAGATCACGATGTCAGTGCGATGGCTCAACACTGTAGGTTTCTATACATTTCTTGCGAGCGCGCTTTCCGTGTGGACGCCTCCCGCCCTGACTGCTCAGGCGGGCAGCGTGCAGGTTTCGCGCGTGGCCGGCCCACCGGACGTCGAGGCGCTTGGCCAACGTCCGCTCGCCGGGCACCCCCCGACGCTCGCCGAGCTCGTGCGTGTCACCGGCTTCATTCAGCAGAACCCGAGTGACGGGACCCCCGCCACTCAGCGAACCGAGGTCTATCTCGGATACGACGACCGAGCGCTCTATGCCGTGTTCGTCGCGACCGACAGCGAGCCGGATCGGATCCGAGCCCGGATGGCGTCGCGAGAGAACCTCGGCGCCGACGACTTCGTCACACTCATACTCGACACCGACCACGACAGTCGGCGAGCGTATGCCTTTCGCTCGAACCCGCGAGGCGTACAGTGGGACGCGTTGTGGACGGAAGGGCAGGGCTTCGACACGTCGTTCGACGCGGTCTGGGGCTCGCGAGGACGACTCACCCCGACCGGCTACGTCGTGAGCTTCGAGATCCCGTTCAAGAGCCTCCGGTTCCCTACCACAGGAAGCCAGACCTGGGGCATCGTGCTCTCCCGGAACATTCCCAGAGATCAGGGCGAGGTGTCCTACTGGCCGTGGGTGAGCAGCGAGATCCAGGGTACTCTCACCCAGTCGGCAGTGCTCCGCGGTCTCGAGAACATCTCGCCGGGTCGGAACATCCAGGTGATTCCGTACACGAACGCACGCTCATTCAGGGCTCTCGATCATCGCGCCGAAGGGGGACCACGGTTCGTGAGCGATGACGCCGACTTCGACTTCGGCGCCGACTTCAAGGCCGTTCTCGATGACCGGTTCGTCGTCGATCTCACCGCGAATCCCGATTTCAGTCAGGTCGAGTCGGACCAACCGCAGGTCACGGTCAACCAACGCTTCGAGGTCTTCTTCCCCGAGCGCCGACCGTTCTTCACCGAGAACGCCGATTACTTCCGCACACCCATCAGCGTCCTGTTCACACGCCGTATCGCCGACCCCCAGTTCGGGAGCCGCTTCACGGGCAAGGCAGGCGCCTGGGGCATCGGAGGTCTCGTCATCGACGACCAATCGCCCGGGAAGCTGACTCCGGTCGGCAGCGATCTCGAGGGCAAGCGCGCCTGGTTCACGGTGGGCCGGGTCAACCGCGACATCGGTGATTTCTCGCGGGTCGGCGCCATCTACGCCGGACGCGAATTCAATGGCGGCTACAATCGCGTGGCCGGGGCCGACGGGCGGGTGCGGTTCGACGACCATTGGAGCGCGAGCGGGCAGTTCGTCGGAAGCCGGACCCGAGAGCCGGGAGATGATGTTGTCTCAGGATACGCCGCGTCGGCGTCGCTCTCGAGATCGGGGCGTCAGTTCTCGTACTTCGGCGGCTACACGGACATCTCGCCCGATTTCGAGGCACGGGCAGGGTTCATCCCGCGAACCGACCAGCGGCGGATGAGTCACTTCGCGAGCTACTTCTTCCGGCCCGAGAGGACGTTGATCTCGTGGGGACCCGAAGTATTCATCGTCCGCCTGTGGGATCACGATGGGAACCTGCTCGACGAGATCACCGAGGCCAGCCTCGAGTGGAATTTCGTCGGGAGCTCGAACGTCGAGGTCAACTACCGCATCGCGACCGACCGCCTTCGCCCCGAGGACCATCCCTCCCTGCCCGAGATTCGTGACTACGACGTCGGCTTCTGGGACATCGAGTACGGAACGAGCTACCTCGATTGGGTACAGCTCGGCGGGAACCTCCGTTTCGGCAACCAGATCAACTTCAATCCGGTGGATGGAGAAGAGCCGGCGGAGGCGGATTGGCTTCAGCTCCTCTTCGGATTGAGCTTTCGCCCGGCCACGCAGCTCCGGATCGACAACACCTTGCTGTGGACCACCCTCGATGATCCGCTCGGCGGCGACCGGATCTTCACGGACCGCATCCTCCGTACGCGCTGGAACTGGCAGTTCACCCGCGAGCTCTCGGTCCGGGCCATCCTCCAGTACGAGCACACGACGACCGATCCGCTTCTGACCTCGTTGGAAACCCGCGAGAACCTGAACGCGGACTTCCTGGTCACATACCGCGTGAACCCATGGACCGCGATCTACGCGGGGGTCAACACGAACGGCCAGAATGTCGAGCTGATCCATATGCCGGGTGGGGAGCGCCGACTCCAGCGGATCGACGATCTCCGGAACGACGCGCACCAGTTCTTCATCAAGGCGTCGTACCTGTTACGGTTCTAGCCGCCCGCAGGCGACCGAGGCTCCCCGAAAACGATACGACCTGTCGGAGGCGCGCGCAGGGGCCCGGAACCCGCCGACCTACTCGGAGAGCGCTTCCTCCACCGGTTCGCCCGGGGCGTAGACGTCGGGCGGCGTATACCCCATCAGGCGCAGGAACGACTGAACCTGCCCGCGGTGGTGGATCAGCTCCTGGTGTCCGAGGCCGGCCGTCTCGAGACCGGTCAGCTGCCAGCCGAACCAGTACTCGATCGTGTTCGCGGCCATGTCCGCGTCGAGCACCGCGAGCGTCGACTCCAACTCCGATCGTGCGATGCCTTCGACCTCGCGGATCCGCGCCCGGGTGCCGGTCGAGTCGCCCTCCTTCATCAGGTCCGCGACATCATCTTCCTCGCACTTCCCCATGCGGATCGCGCGCGCGGAGAAAGCCACCGCACCCAGCGCGTGCTCGATCATCCTGCCCACCGGATGCTGCTCCGGAACCGGCTGTTCGCTCAGCCTTTCGTCGGGGACCACGTCCAGCGCCCCCATCAGTGGGTCTATGGCCATCCGCGTGACCTCGAGCGTATAGCGCGTGATCGCCTCCGCGCTTTCCCGTGTAAGCTCGGTCATCGATCCTCCATGCAGTTCAGGGATATGATGAGAGACAAGTTACACTCTATCCTGCCGAGCCACCGGCCCAACCTACGGGAGGACGACGGATGAGCGATTCACCCGGCGAGCTCGCTCGCACCTGGCTCCGCGCCTGGGACACCGGCGACCTGAGTCTGCTTCGCCTCACGCCGGACTTCGTCCACACGAGTCCCTTCGGCCGCATCGAGGGCCGCGAAGAGTACCTGCGCATCGTCGAGCCGATGTCGCGGAAGAGCGTCGTCGCGATCACGGTGAAGGACGTGATCGAGGCTGAAGACCGGGCGGCCATCACCTACGAGCTGGAGACGACGGCAGGAACGGTCGAAGCCTGCGACTGGGTCTTCGTGGAGAACGGCCTCATTCGAGAAATCAACGCGTACTACGACAGCGTAACGAATCGCGCGGCCCTCGATAGCCATGGGTTGGATGGCTACGGAGGGCCCGAATGACCAGGCACTGGGTCACCTGAAGTAATCGGTATCGGATATTTATTCTTGCTACCGGAATTAATAGCGGCTAGTGTAACGTCCGATGAATCGCTTGCCGGGATCAGCCGGCTATCGACGACTGTACGCAGGCTGACGACTGAATGAGCACAACGCCCTTGAACGACCTGGAGCAGTTCTTGATCCTCGCCGTTGTGCGCATGGGGGGAGAGGCATACGGCGTCCCGATCCGGCGCGAGATCGAAGAGCGGGGAGGGCGAGCCATATCGATGGCGGCGGTCTATGCGGCCCTCGAGCGACTGGAGGCCCGACGGCTGCTCTGCCACCGGCTCTCTCCCCCTACCCCCGAACGTGGTGGACGGCGAAGGAAGCTGTACTCCGTCACGGAAGCGGGGGCTGTGGCCGTCCGGGAGGCGCGGGAGTCGCTGGACCGGATGTGGGAGGGCGTCGACATCGACGCGCGGCAGTCGGCGTGAGATCGGCAGTCGGCATGAGCTCGACCGCCTCCTGCCTACTGTCGCTTGCCGGGGTGACGTGGACGAGTTGAGCCGGGAAGTCCGACCGCCCCCCGTCCTCGAGCGTGTTCTCGAGACGATGCTTCCGATCAGGCAACGCGAGTTCGTGAGCGGCGACCTCCGAGAGGAATACGCGAAGCGCCGTACGGAGGGCCGCCGCTTCGCCGCCGATGTCTGGTACGCGCGCGAGGTGATCCGTTCGATCCGGCCCTGGGCCGCCGGGTGGGTGGGCGATTGGCTTCGCGGACGGCCGCGGCACTTGGCCACGGTAGGCGTGTTCCGGCCGCGGGCGGGAGTCGAGGCGCGACTCGATGCGGTAGCGCGAAATGTCCGGTTCGCCTCGAGGGCCATGCGGCGCCGGCCCGGCCACGCCTCCTTGATCGCGCTCACGCTCGCCGCGGGGATCGGTGCGACCACCGCCATCTTCACCATCGTCGACCACGTGCTTCTGCGCCCTCTACCCTACGATCGGCCGGACGAGCTCGTGATGGTCTGGAACACCTATCCCGGTTGGCAGGGTCACGAGGTGCTCGACAAGCTGTGGGACCGGATCTCGCTCTCTTACCCAGAGTACGCCCGGTGGCGCGAGGAGCAGACGTCCTTCGAGGCCGTCGCTATCTACGGGACGATCGAGGCTACGCTCACCGGGAGAGGCGACCCTACCCTCGTCACGATAGGACGCCATTCCGCCTCGCTGTGGTCGCTGCTCGGTGTGACGACGACGCTCGGGAGGATGACCGCCGACGGTGAATCGGGTCCGGGGGCCCCCGCGGTAGCGTTGCTCGGTCACGAGATCTGGACTCGCCGCTGGGGGGGAGATCCCGGTGTCGTGGGCACGCCGGTTCGGCTCGCCGATCGCGCCTACACCGTGATCGGCGTCCTCCCCCCGCGGCTCCGCTTTCTCCCGGTCGGGGAGACAGCCGCGACCGACAGGATCGACATCTGGATTCCCGTGGGGGCTGATGGCGCGGAACTCGACGACCGGGGCCACCACGTCTACCAGGGGATCGCCCGCCTGGGCGAGGCCGGTCTGACGCCGGCCGCCATCCACGAAACCCGGCAGCTGGTGACGGGTGCTCGGGGCTCGTCCTGGTCCCGAGACGTCCGGATCACCCCGCGCCGTGAGGAAGAGGTCGGCGGATCCCGCGGCCCGCTCCTCCTTCTCTCGGGAGCGGTGGCGATCCTCATGCTCATCGCGTGCGTCAACGTGGCGACGTTGTTCCTCGGGAGTGTCACGGGCAGGCGGGCGGAGCTCGCGACCAAGGCGGCGCTGGGGGCGGCACGACGGCGCCTGGTCTCGCAGCTGACCGTGGAAGCATTGACCTACGGGGTGCTGGGGATCGTCGGTGGCGTCGTGCTCGGCACGTGGGCCTTGAAGCTTCTGATCCGCTGGGCGCCACCGGATCTCGCCATGCACGCGGGGATCGGACTCGACCTGCGGATTCTCGTCTTCGCGTCGGGGCTCGGGCTCCTCACGAGTCTCGTCTTCGGGCTGCTGCCGGCGTTCTTGCTTCGGCGTCTGGATCTTCAGGGCGAGCTTCGCCGCTCCCCGGGACGCAGCTTGGCCGGCGGTTGGAAGGCGCAGCGGGTGCTGGTCGGAGCCCAGTTCGGGCTCTCGGTCATTCTCGTGATCGGAACCGGTCTGCTGGCGCGCAGCCTCGCGGCGGAAGTCGCGGTCGATCCCGGGTTCGAGAGCGATGGCCTGCTGGCCATCGATGTCACCCTTCCGGCCGAGGCCTACCCGACGTCCGAGAGCCGATCGGCGTTCGTTCGGAGCGTCGCTGACCGCGTCGCCGCGGTACCGGGTGTCACCGCGGTCACGGGGGTCTCGGCGCTCCCCTTCTCGGGACGAGGTGGTAGCTCGAGCTTCGACATCCGGGGGCGCGAGGTCCCGGACGGCGAAAAGGGCCCGGAGGCGCTCCGCAGGTCGGTGTTGCCCGGTTTCCACGAGGCGCTGGGGGTGCAGCTCCTCGAGGGCCGGACCATCGAGTCCGCGGACCGGGACGGCACCCCTCCGGTTATCGTCGTCAGCCGCGCGATGGCTGACCAGTTCTGGCCGGGCCGGTCGCCGATCGGGGAGTTCATCGTGCGGGATGGACAGGACTGGGAAATCGTCGGGGTCGTGGCCGATGTCCTGACCGAGGATCTCAAGACCCCGTCGCAACCGATGTTCTACACGCCGTTTCACCAGGAGGAGCCGGGGTGGAGAAGCTCTCTCTCGCTCGTCGTGAGGGCGGCGGCCAACCCCGGAAGCCTCATCCCGGAGATTCGCCACGCAGTGTGGGAGCTGGACGGCGCGCTCGCGCTCGATCGGGTCGAGTCGGTGCCGAGCCTCCTGGCCGGCGCGACGGCCGCCCAGCGATACCGCACGTTCCTGCTGTCGCTGTTCGCGGGCCTCGCCACGCTCCTCTCGGCGGTCGGAGTCTTCGGCGTCGTGGCGCGCAGCTTGCTCAATCGCACGCGCGACCTGGGGATCCGCCTTGCCCTGGGGGCCGTTCCGCGCCGCCTGATCACACAGGAGATGGGTCGGGAACTCGTGGTGGTGGGCGTCGGCGTCTTCGCCGGGCTCGCGGTGGCCGCAGCGTGCGCGGGGCTGCTCCGACGCTTCCTCTACGGTATCTCCGCTCACGACCCGATGACCTACGTGGTCACCGTCGCGTTGCTGATCGGCTTGGGAGCGCTCGCCACCTACATCGCCACCCGACGAATCGTGAGCCTGGATCCAGCCTCGGTCCTGCGCGCGGACTGAGCCTCTAACCGGCGGGCGGAGTGAGCGGCGATCCCGGCGCGCGGAATGAGCCGCCATCCCGGCGAGTAGACCGTAGCCTCCCTCCTGCGCATAGACCGAGCCTTCGTTCGTTACGTAGACTGTAGGCTCGGTCTGTGGGCCGAGCCGGAGCGAACCGTGGCGCTCGCTCCGCTGCGCTCACCCGCATCCCCGTGCGCCGGTATCGTGAAACCCCGAGGAGGTAGGATGCGAACGCTGTCCGTCGCGTTGCTCACCGGTCTATGTCTCTCGCCCGCCGCGAACGCTCAGGAAGGCCGGCCGCTCGACTACATGGACGTGTTCGGGCTCGAGTGGGCGGCGGATCCGCAGATCGCTCCGGATGGCGCGCGCGTAGCCTACGTGCGGACGTCTTTGGACATCATGCGGGACCGCCGGCGTGCGGAGATCTGGATCGTGACCTCGGATGGCTCGGACCATCGCCGAGTGGCGGAGGGGAGCTCGCCACGCTGGTCGCCGTCCGGCGACCGGCTGGCCTACGTGAGCGACGGGCAGATCCACGTCCGCTGGATGGACTCGGGCCAGACGGCGACCCTGACGCAGCTCCAGGAATCGCCCCGCGGCATCACCTGGTCGCCCGATGGACGATACATCGCGTTCAGCATGCTGGTCCCGTACACGGCGCCCAGCCTGGCTACCCTGCCGACACCGCCCGAGGGAGCGGAGTGGGCCGAGCCGCCGATCATGGAGGACCGCTTCAAGAGCCGTCAGGATGGCGTCGGCTATCTGGAGTTCGGATACGATCATCTGTTCGTCATCCCGGCCGAGGGCGGTACCCCGACCCAGATTACCTCCGGCGACTATCAACACTCGAGCGCCCCGGCGTGGACTCCCGATGGGCAGTCGCTGCTGTTCTCCGCCAATCGGGACCCGGACGCCGCCCACGACTTCCGCAATTCCGAGCTGTACTCGGTGTCGCTCGACGACCGCCGGGTCACGACGCTCACGGACCGGGCGGGCCCCGACGCGAGCCCCGCCATCTCGCCGGATGGGCGGCATGTGGCATACGTCGGGTTCGACGATCGAATACGCACGTATCAGGTGCGGCGACTCTACGTCATGAACCCCGACGGAAGCGGGAAGCGTGTCATCACGGCCGATCTGGACCGGAGCGTCGCGAGCCCGGTCTGGGCGCCCGATGGGAGCGGCGTCTACTTCCGGTACGACGACCGCGGCAACAGCAAGATCGCGTTCACCACGCTCGACGGCGATGTCGAAGTCCTCGCGCACGACGTCGGCGGGACCTCGTACGGCCGGCCGTACGGTGGCGGTTCTTTCTCCGTGGCGAGCGACGGATCGTTCGCCTTCAACACGACGCGTCCCCACCACCCGGGCGACGTTGCCGTGGGGTCGCAGGACGGCTCGGACGCGCGGCGACTCACGAGCCTCAACGAAGAGCTACTCGCGTACCGGCAGCTAGGCGCGGTGGAGGAGATCTGGTGGGAGTCGTCGTTCGACGATCGGCCTATCCAGGGGTGGGTCGTGAAGCCGCCCGGCTTCGATCCGAACCGGTCCTATCCGCTCATCCTCGAGATCCACGGCGGGCCGGTCTCCAACTACGGAGATCGCTTTTCGGCAGAGATACAGCTGTATGCGGCGGCCGAGTACGTGGTTCTGTACGCCAATCCCCGTGGGAGCACGAGCTACGGAGAGGAGTTCGGCGATCTCCTGTACCACAACTATCCGGGCCAGGACTACGACGACCTCATGTCCGGGGTGGACGCGGTCGTCGACCTCGGGTACGTGGATGAGAACAACCTGTTCGTCACCGGTGGGAGCGCGGGCGGGATCATGACGGCGTGGATCGTCGGCAAGACGGACCGTTTTCGGGCGGCCGTCGCACAGAAGCCGGTCGTCAACTGGTACAGCAAAGTCCTCACGGCCGACAACTGGTACGGGTACTTCCACTCGCGATACGAGGGGCTACCGTGGGAGAACCCGGAGAGCTACCTCCGGTTTTCCCCCATCTCGCTGGTGGGAAGCGTCCAGACGCCGACCCTCATCATCACGGGCGAGGAGGACCTCCGAACCCCGCTCTCGGAATCGTACCAGCTCTACCATGCGCTCAAGCTGCGGAAGGTGGACACGGCGGTCATCCGGCTCCCCGGCGCATCGCACGACATGTCCCGTCGGCCCAGTCAGCTCATCGGGAAGGTGGCGAACGTTCTCGCCTGGTTCGAACGGTACCGGGAGCGGCCGGCGACAAGCCAGGATTGAGAGCGCCCGCGGATTCTAGGGAACCCACATCGGGAGACCGGCCCCCTCGCCGAACGTAAGCCGCAACCTGTCGGTACCATCCGCGCGCATCACGAAGAGATCGAATCCTCCCGCACCGAGATCCGAGCTCGCAAACACGAGCCACCGGCCGTTAGGAGAACCAATCGGCTTCGCTGGTTCGGCGGTTATCGCTCGTGAGCTGCGTGAAGCCGGTGCCGTCCGCGTTGATCACGAAGAGCTCGAAGTCCGTCCCTCCTTCAGCCAGCGGACCCATGAAGCGGGTGAAGACGATCCTCTCACGATCCGGGGACCAGCGCGGGTTGGTGTCGATATTCCCGCGCGAGGTCAGTTGAGCGAGCTGGCTTCCGTCCGGCGCCATCGTCCAGAGATCGCCCCCGCTGCTGCGGGAGCTCGTGGCATCGTGCGTGCGAGTGAGTTCCGCTTTGCACGAGTGTGCGACATCCCATCACGTCGGAGCGTTGCTCGGAGCTGGGACCCGGCGCGGAACTGGGACCCGGCTCGGGACCGGGACCTGGCCCGGGAGAGGACCGGCTTGGCGCGCCGAGCGGCCCCCGGTCATCTTCAGAGCCATGTCCAACCCGATCTCTCACCCCGACACGAAGCGCCGATGACCCGCAAGCCCGGGCTCGGCCTCTGGATGTGCACGGCACTGGTCGTGGGCAACATGATCGGCTCGGGCGTCTTCCTGCTCCCCGCTTCGCTCGCGCCGTTCGGTGGAATCAGCATGCTCGGTTGGCTCGTGAGCGCCGGCGGCGCGCTGTGTCTGGCGCTCGTCTTCGCCCGGCTGGGCGCGATCCTGCCGAGGGTGGGCGGACCGTACGCCTACGCGCGGGAAGGGTTCGGCGATTTCGCGGGATTTTGGGTCGCCTGGTCCTACTGGATCTCGGTGTGGACCACCAACGCCGCGCTTGCGGTGGCCTTCGTCTCCTACTCGACGGTCTTCTGGCCGACGCTGGGGGCGTCGCCGACGGTCGCCGGCGCCACCGCCCTGGTCGCTCTTTGGACCCTCACGCTCGTCAACACCTATGGCGTACGCGAGGCGGGGCAGGTCCAGCTCGTCACGACCATCCTCAAGCTGCTCCCTCTCGCGGCGATCGGGGCGTTCGGCTTCTTCTCGTTCGACGCCGCGCACTTTCGGCCGTTCAACCCGTCCGGCAGCAGCCCCATCGGCGCGGTGACCGCGACGGTGACGCTCACCCTGTGGGCGTTCCTGGGGCTCGAGTCCGGGACGGTCCCGGCTGCAGATGTGCGCGACGCGTCGCGAACCATACCGCGGGCCACGATGATGGGAACGTTGATCGCCGCCGCCATATACATCATCTGCACGGTGGCGGTGATGGGGATCATCGCCCCGGCGGAGCTGGCGTCATCGACGGCTCCGTTCGCCGACGCCGCCGGATCGATCTGGGGCTCGTGGGGGCGCTGGATCATCGGGGCGGGCGCCGCGATCTCGTGCTTCGGGGCACTCAACGGTTGGATCCTGATCGCCGGTCAGGTGCCGCGGGCCGCGGCGCTGGACGGGCTTCTTCCGGCGCGATTCGAGCGTCTCGGACCGCGCGGAACACCCGTGTTCGGTCTCATCTTCTCGAGCGCGATCGCCACCGTGCTCATCGCGATGAACTACACGCGAGGCCTCGTTCAGGCGTTCACGTTCCTGATTCTGCTGGCCACGCTCGCGACGCTGATGCCATACGTGTTCGCGAGCATGACCGGGCTCATGATCGCTCTTCGCGAGCGCCGGACCTCCTCCGCGTCCGGCAGGACCATCGGCCGCATGGTGCTCAGCGTCCTGGCTTTCGGCTTCTCGCTGTGGGCCATCGCGGGCGCCGGCCCGAGCACGGTGTACTGGGGATTCATGCTGTTGGTGGCGGGGCTCCCCGTGTACGCGGCCATGCGGTGGCGCCGTGCGGGCTCGGGCGACGGAGTTCCGGGCCGGGAGCGGCCACCGCCATGAGCCTGAAGCCCATATGAGCCGAAACGAGTCCGACGTACCGCGTTTCGGTGTCACCAGCATGGTCGCGCCGTTGCGCCGCGTCGCCATGCGCCGCCCGGGCTCGGCGATGTTCGAGGCCGATCCGAACCTGTGGCACTACTCCCAACCGCTGGATCGCGAACGCCTCAGCCGCCAGTACGACGCGTTCACGGGGCTGATCGAGACGAGCGTATCGGAGATCGAGTGGATCCCGGCCGAGGATGACGGGCTGGCGGATTCCGTCTTCACGTACGACCCGTCCTTCATGACCGCCGAGGGCGCTGTCCTGCTGCGCCCCGGCAAGCGGCTCCGCGAGCCGGAGAGCCGGCTGCACCGGAAGCTCTACGAGCGAATCGGGGTGCCTGTGGTGGGCGCCGTCCAGGCGCCGGGCACCGTGGAAGGCGGCGATTGCTTGTGGGTCGACGAACGTACGCTCGCCGTGGGTCGGGGCCTTCGCACCAACCAGGCCGGAATCGCGCAGCTAGGAGCGATCCTGGCGCCGCAGGACGTGACGCTGGAGGTGTTCGACCTACCGGACCAAGTCGACGAGGCGGCATGTCTGCACCTCCTGTCGCTGGTCAGCCCGCTCGACCGCGACCTGGCCGTCGTGTATCGACCGCTCCTGCCGGTCGCCCTGTACGAGCTGCTGCGCGACCGCGGTGTCACCTGCCTGGGAGTCCCGGATGATGAATTCGCGCTCTCCAACGGATTGAATCTGAACGTCCTGGCCGTGGCGCCACGCAAGTGCATCGCCCTCGACGGCTTCCCGGCGACGGCACGGCTCATGACCGAGGCCGGCTGCGACGTCGCGCTGTTCCCCGGCGATGCCCTCTGCATCCCCTGCGAGGGTGGGCCGACCTGCATGACCTGTCCGATCCTGCGCGGTTAGCGTCGCAGGGCCCCACCCAGTACAACGCCACCAAGACCTAAAAGCCTCCCTCGCTTGTCCTCTGATCCTGCCGGACCGATGTTGGAGTGAGACGGACTGAAGCACCGTCAGCGCTTCGCGCGGGGGGTACGAGGATTTCCGACACACACGAAGCCCTATTCGAAGAGCTGGAGGACCGGTACGAGTCCGTGGAGGTGCTCGGCCGGGGTGGCATGGGAACCGTGTATCTGGCCCGCGACAGGAGGCACGGCCGGCTTGTCGCGATCAAGACGGTCCATTCCCACGTGCCGGCGAAGGTCGGCCTGCCGCGATTCCAGCGCGAGATCCAGATCACGGCGCGCCTTCAGCACCCGTACATACTCCCGCTCCTGGACTCCGGAATCGCCGCCGACACCCTCTTCTACGTGATGCCCTATGTGGAAGGGGAGTCCCTCGCAGATCGACTGAGTCGGGAGGGGGCGCTACCGGTCGACGATGTTCTCCGGATTGCCGGTGATGTACTCGAGGCGCTGGAATACGCTCACGGGCGAGGTGTGATCCACCGCGACATCAAGCCGGGCAACATCCTGCTTGGCGAGCAGCGTGCGATGATCGTCGACTTCGGCATCGCGAAGGCGTTGTCCGGTGGGGAAGACCACTCGCTCGAAGACCACGCGCTCACCGCCACCGGGGCGGGCGTCGGCAGCCCGAACTACATGGCGCCCGAGCAGTTTGTCGGCAAGGCTGCGCCAACCTCCGATCTCTACGCCGTTGGCGCGGTCGTGTACGAATCGCTCACGGGGGTCTGTTGGGCGGCCACCGAGTCCACCGGTGAGGCACGGTGGAGCGGCATCCCTCGCTCCTTGCGCGGTGTGATTCGCCGAGCGCTCGAGCGTGACCCGGACCAGCGGTGGCCCGACGCTCAGGCGTTCCGTCGCGCACTCCGAGCCAGTCGCAAACCCCGGGCGCGTCGAGCGACGGTAATCGGAATCTCGACCGCCCTCGTGATCGCAGCGGCCGGCTGGGGGGTCGCGTCTCTCTGGCGACCAGGGAACACCCCGACGGTCGATCGGGCATCGAGATCGATTGCCGTGCTACCGCTCGAGAATCTGAGCGGAGATGAGGAGACCGAGTATTTCAGCGACGGAATCACCGAAGACATCATCACGCAACTCTCGAAGATCAGCGACCTCAACGTGATCTCCCGCACCTCGGTGATGCAGTACAAGCAGACGGTCAAGACCATTCGGGAGATAGGGCATGAGCTGAACGTCTCTACCGTACTCGACGGGAGCGTGCGCCGAGATGGGGATCGTGTCCGCATCGTCAGCCAACTCATAGAAGCGACCACGAACGACCTTCTCTGGGCAGAGAGATACGATCGAGAGCTGACCGATGTGTTCGCGATCCAGAGCGACGTGGCGCAACGGATCGCCGAAGCCTTGCAGGCGACGATCTCCCCGCGGGAGCGATCCTTGATCGAGCGTCGTCCCACAGAGGATGTCGAGGCTCACAACCTCTACCTGAGAGGGCGCTATCTGTGGAACAGGAGGACGCGAGCAGGTCTGGAGAGCGGTGCGGACTATTTTCGACAGGCGACGGAGCGCGATCCCGAGTACGCCCCGGCGTTCGCGGGTCTCGCGGACGCGTACCTGCTGCTCGGCTCGTACCAGTACATGCCCGAGCGCGAAGCGACGCAACAGGCGAGGGGCGCGTTGGAGCGTGCGCTCCAGCTTGACGACGACCTGGCTGAGGCGCACGCCTCCCGGGGACAAGTCCTGCGCGCCGAGCGAGACTGGGTCGGGGAGGAGCAGGCCTATCTCCGCGCGATCGAGCTGAATCCCAGCTACTCCACGGCACACCAGTGGTACGCCACCTTGCTGGCGGCTCTCGGCCGACGGGAGGAGGCGATCCGGGAGGCCGAGCTGGCCCGGTCCCTCGATCCGCTCTCGCACGCCATCGGTGTCACCGCCGGTGTCGTTCACTTCGTGAACCGGGACTATGAAGGGGCGATCGAGCGGCTGGAGAACACGCTGGAATTGGAACCCAGCTATTTCTCGGCCCATGTCTGGCTGAGCATGTCGTACAGCGAGATGGGGAGGACTGCCGAGGCCCTGCAGGCCTACGAGAAGCTGGTCGAACTGCGACCGGACATCCCGCAGTGGGGGTTCTTCCTCGCCAACGTCTACGCCCGGTCGGGGCAGACGGAATTAGCGAGAGAGACGCTGGCTCGAGTGACGGAGGAGGCGGACGACTTGACCCTGAGCGCGTGGGTGCACGCATCACTCGGCGAGCGCGACCGGGCCCTGGATCTACTGGAGCAAGCCTTCGAAGACGACTCGTGGACGATGTTCGTCTTCTTCCGCAATTTTCTCTTCTATCTGGACGAGGGTCCCTGGTTCGATCCGTTGCGCGCGGATCCCCGCTTCGGTGCACTGGTGGAACAGATGCGACTTCCCTGACTGGGACTCGTTACATCGCGCGACCGTCCTCTCCCCTCGGACAGGTCTCGACCTCGGGGCTCGCGCTGTGACCGGGCGGGCTACGAAGGGCTCCCCCCGGGCCAGATCGACATGCACGTCGCTTCTCAATCGGGAGCGGTCAGGCTCTCGTGCCGTTCCGACGCGGAACCGCTCGCCAGAAGCCGTTCCGTGAAGTCCGCCTGCTCCTGCAGCTTCGCCATCTCGCCGCGGATCGACTCGATCTCCCCCCGGAGATCATCCACCTCACGGCTGAGGGTCCCGGACTCACGGCCCTCGAGCGTCCGGGTCCGGTAGAACAACCAGGCAAGCACTCCGACCATCGCTCCCGATCCGACGACCGCGGCCATCAGAATCATCAGTTGTACGAGTGTGAACACTGCAACCTCCCCTTCAGTCCGCGCCGGTGATCGGCGTCGAGAGCTTCTGTGACCCGAGTGACCGGGTTCGACGCGACAAGACTGTCGAGCCTGCGAGCGTCAGCAGCGTGGCCGACATCGTGAAGCCGGACCACGATCACCAGCGGCGCTTCAGGGTCGGGGCTCGGCCGCGGCCGCGATCTGCTCGAGCATCTCGTCGAGAGCGTCGCGATCGTACAGCCGGCCATCGCGCACGACGGCCCGAATCGTCGTCGTATTGCGGATGTCCTCCAGCGGATTGCCCTGCAGCAGCACGAGATCGGCGAGCTTACCCTCGGCGATCGTCCCGAGGGAATCGCTCGCCGCCAGATACTCCGCCGGTCCGAGCGTCGCCGCGTGCAGGGCCTCTCCGGGTGCCAACCCGGCTTCCACGAGAAGCGCGAGCTCGTCGTGTATCGAGAACCCAGCGAGGCTGTAGAGTTCCCCGGCATCGGAGCCCGCGAGGATTGGGACCCCTGCCCGGTGGAGCCTTCCCGCCAGCTCGCGCTCGGCGGCGAACCGTCGTCTCAGTTCCTCGAACGACTCCCGTTCCAGCCGCCCCTGTCGGGTCGCGTCCCACTCCACCCTGAGCCCCCTCGGCGCGTATCTCAGGCTGGTATCCCGTCCGAACGACTCGGCGTCCAGGAGCGCGCGATTCCCACGAACCAGCAGAGTCGGTGTCTGCCAGGTACCGTTGCGTCGGAAGACCGAGAAGAGTGCTTCGCAGTCGGCTTCCCCCACCTCCTCGCAATAGCCCCCGATCTCGGCCCGCATGTGCTCGATGCTGCGTATGCCCAGCCCGGAGGCCTCCTCCGAGCCGATTTCGAGGGGCACGTGACCGGCCACCGGGAGCCCGCGACCACGAGCTTCCTCGAGGATGGCGAGGAAGACGGCTTTCGGCAGGTGGAGGTAGACCTTCACGAAGTCCACCCCGGCCGCTGCGAATGACGCCACGGCTTCGCGTGCAGCCTCCGCCGTCTCGACGGCGATGCCGGCGCGCGGATCGATCACGAACTCGTTCAACCACGGTCCGGCGGCGACGACCCTGGGGTTGAGCGGCGAATCCGCATCCCCTCCCGGTCGGACGGCCTGAAGCACCTCCAGGGTCCCGCCCATGTCCCGGATTCCGGTCACTCCGTTGACCAGGAAGAGACGCAGAAATCCATCGCCGACGAACGGTTCCCACAGGGCGTGCGTGTGCATGTCCCACAGCCCCGGGATCACGTACTCGCCCTGGCCATCGTAGACCGGGACGCCGTCGGGTACCGTGAGCTCCTCCGCCCCTCCGACCTGCGCGATCCGATTCCCTCGAACCAGGATCGCCGCGTCCTCCCGCGGCGTGGAGCCCGATCCGTGTATGACCGTCACGTTTGTGATCAGGAGCGTAGCGCTCGATTCGGGTGTGTCCTCCGCCGGCTGCCCGGAGCACGCGCCGAGGAGGAGACCCAGGAGGAGAGCCGGCCCCCATCTGGTCCCGTCGTGCGACCGAACGTCGCGGGCCTCAGCCGCAGCCATTCGGGCTCGCTTGACCAGAGCTCGTTCGACTGCTGTCTGTCTGATCCGGACTCGATGCCGACGGCGCATCCGCCGCCAACTCGAGGCGAAGAACGTCGAGGCCCGTCTCATCGTGAACCAACCGCTGCTTCAATACGAAACCATATTTTGCGTAAAACGTCCGGCCAATCGTGTTCGCTTCGAAGACCTCGACTTCCAGGGCTCCCCTCAATGCCCGCGCGTGATCCATGAGGGCTCGCCCGATGCCCGTTCCATGTAACGCGGGGTCCACGAAGATCGCACCGACCTCATTGCCCAACAAAGCGATGAAGCCGACGACCCGGCCGTCGGCCTCCCACACCCAGGTTTCGGCAGCGGGAAGGTACTTGTGGGCAATGTCGTGACGTTCCGCGGCCTGGAACTCGTCGCTCAGGAACGGGTGTGCGACGGCCGAAGCGGCCCACCAGACCGTGAGTACGTCCTCGAGGTCCTCTGTTCGATATTGTCGGATCATGCCTCGATTACCCAGGTCGAGAACTTCAATTCCGGTCCGGAAAGGTGCTTGTGACCTCACCCGTCTCGTCCAGGAACTCGAGGCGCGCGTCATCGTTCGCGTCGACGAGGAGCCTCGCTCGAATCCTCCCCTTCGTGTCGCGCAGCTGAATCTGAGCGACCTCGTTCTGACTGCCGACGAACATCCGCTCGATCCCCAGATCTCCGCGGTCACGATACGCCTGCATCTCTGCACGCAGCGAGTCGCGCACCGCCTGATCATCGGATTCCATGCGCGCTACGCCGAGCTCGAAAAAGTCGCCGATCTTCGCATTCATCGGTCGATCCCAGACCCGTAGCCCCGCCCGGCGACTTCGGCTGTTGTCGAGATACTGGATCGCGACGACCTGGTTCTGCTTCCATTGATCGAACGACAGGTGACCCCCGGCCCAATAACCGGTGTCGCGCGGAAATCCGTTGTAGATCAGGCCGCCGACCTCGTCGCCCTCTTCGTTGAAGAAGATGATGCCGGAAAACTGATCGCGTCCATCGCCGAACGCCTGGGGGTATTCCTTGCCTTCGACCGTCGGACCGGGGATGAACCGCCGGTTTGACAGCGCCATCACGGGCTCACCGTTGGTGCCAATGATGTTGATCCTCTCCGCATCCAGCTGTGTGACACCCAACCGCTCGTTCGGCGTGTCCGCCGTGAAGGCGTTGAGCGCGAGCACGACCAGGAGCGCCCAGCACGCGATGTTGCTGAGCACAAGGAGTCGGATGCTACCCTTCGGTTTTCCGCTCACATTGTCCAATGGATGCCTCCAGCTCGTGGTCCTGGCCAACCGGGCTCGTCGGAAGATGACTCTGATTCGTGAAGACGCGTGACGCCCGCGGTGGCGCTGAGTGCAGTCGGGAGCTTGGACACCAAATCCGCCGGCACGGTTGCACGTTCCGAGCCCGGGGGCGACTCACGTCCGAGCCGAGCGCACCTAGTCCCTGCTGATGGTCTCGAGCGCGGCCGCCGTCTCGAAGCGTCCGCCGCCGGGCCCATCCATGCCCACGAAGTCGGTATCATACCACGCGGAGCAGACGCCCGGCCCTTTGTGACGGTCTCGCTCCTTCCCGCTCCACAGGCTGCGGAGTAGCTCACGCGTCGACCCCGCTCGAACCCGGACTACCACTCGACGCCCCACTGGACCCTCAACCTCTCGACGAGGGGAGCCCAGCGAGGATCCGATCTCAGAGGCTCGTAGCGCGGGTCCAGCCTCAGCTGGACGTACCTGCTGGCTCCAATCGGGTGGTAGAGGTCCTCCAGGTACGCGAAGGCGCTGTCCGGCTCCCCCAGCACGGTGTACGCGAGCGCAACCAGCTGGGCGCCGGCCCCCACGGCCTTACCCTCCTCGAGCGCCCGGATCGCCTCCGCGCGCCGGCCCGCCTCGGCATAGTTCGCGGCCATGTCCGCCAGCCCGTGCCCCCGCGTGCCCGGGTAAAGGTCGTTATGTCGCTCCGCCTCTCGCAGAAAGTCATCCCAACGGCCAACTCGGCCATAGGCCTCGAAGGGGGCGGGCGACTGAAAGGTGCGAAACTCGGGATCGAGCTCCAGCATTCGCTCGTATTCGACGATCGCCCCCTCGTAGTCGCCGGCATGGTACAGCCACCTCGAGAGGCGCTGGTGCAGCGCAGGCGACAGCGGATCCAGCAGAGTGGCCAGTCGGGTCTCCCGCAGGGCGCTCTCCAGGTCACCGAAGCCGACACCACGCACCCACCCCAACCCCACGTGCGCCTCGGCGAAGCTCGGCCGGAGTCCGATGAGCCGGCCGTAGGTCTCCTCGGCCGCCCGCCACTCCCCCTCGTACCACTGAAAAGCCCCGATCAGGTCCTGCACCTCCGGGGCGGACGCATCCAGTGCCCGTGCTTCCGCCAGCGCCGCCCTCGCGCGCGTCTCCACCTCAGCCAGCGGCACCAAGCCGAAGGAAACCATGGACATGTAGACGCGAGCCAGCTCCGCGTACGCCCGAGCGAAGTTCGGGTCGCGCTCGATCGCGCGCTGCAGGTACTCCGCCGCCTCCTCGAACCCCTCTCGTGTCAGCTGTTGCCGGTGGAAACGGGCGCGCATGTAGAGGCTGTATGCTTCGAGGTCCTCGGTCCCAGGTCCATCGAGCGCCCGTCGTGTCGTCCCCGGTCCCAGGGGGCGTTCGACCGCCGCCGCGACACGCTCGACCACCTGGTCCGCGATCTCCGATTGGATCTCGAGGATGTCCAAGATCTCCCGCTCATAGGGTTGAGCCCAGATGTGCGTGTCGTCCAACGCTCGAATCAGTCGGGTCGTGATCCGAACGCGGCCCGACCCTTCATCGCCGTCGGCCCACTGCACCGACCCCTCCAGGATGAAGTCGACGCCCAGGTCCTCGCCGATCTCCCTCGCCGTCTTGTCCGAGCGGGCGTACTGGATCGCGCTCGTGCGGGAGATGACCCCCAGGGAACTGCTCGCCGCGAGCCCGGTTGTGATTTCGTCGGTCACGCCGGCCGCCAGGTACTCCTGCCCACCGGGCCCGCGGTTGTCGAACGGGAGAACGACGATCAAAGGCCGCTCGAAGGCGCCGGCGTCTGCGGTACCCTCCCCCGGGCCGCGATCGCCGGGCACGATTACCCCGAGCGCGATGGCCACGGCGGCTGTGGCGACCGCCGCCGCGGAGCCTGCCAGCACCAGCCACGGGCGGCGGCGAAGACCGCGCTGCCTCTCCCCCGTTTCCGTGCGCGGCGACGTCAGACTGGAGAGCGCCAGCTCCGCGGACAGCGACTCGGCGCCCGCGTGCCTCTCCTCCGGGTCTTTGGCCAGCAGCTTCAGGACCAGCCGTGCTACGGCGGGAGGCAGACGCTCGCGGTGCCTGGCCGGATCCTCCGGCTCCTCGTGGCGGATGGCGTGGATCACGGTATCGTTGCTGTCCCCGTGGAACGGCTTTCGGCCCGCGAGCATCTCGTACATCACCACGCCCAGCGACCACAGGTCCGTCCGCCCGTCCACCTCCTCTCCCCGCGTCTGCTCCGGCGACATGTAGGCGGGCGTGCCGAGTCGCATGCCCGCTTCCGTCACGCTCGCATCGGCGGTCTTTGCCAACCCGAAGTCCAGGATCTTGAGGACCCCCTCCTCCGTCACGATCAGGTTCGCCGGTTTGATGTCGCGGTGGACCAGCCCGGCCCGGTGAGCCGCTGCCAACCCGCTCGCCGTCTGGGTGGCCAGCTCTAGCGCCTCCTCCGCCTCGAGCGGACCGTGCGCGAGCCTCTCCGCGATGGTCTGGCCCTTGTAGTACGCCATGGCGATGAACAGCTGGCCCGCCTCGGTCTCGCCGACCTCGTAGATCGCGCAGACGTTCGGGTGGTCCAGGGCCGCCACGGCCCGGGCCTCCTGCCGAAAGCGTTCCTTGAGGGCCGCATCCAGACCCCAATGCGGCGGAAGGAACTTCAACGCGACGGTGCGTCCGAGGTCCGTGTCTTCGGCCTTGTACAGCACGCCCATGCCGCCGGCCCCCAGCATCGCTACGATCTCGTACTGGGAGACGGTCCGGCCGATCAGGCCGAGCGGGTCGAGAGTCGAAGTCTGCGGTCCGGGTGTCACGGCGGGCTCGAATCCGGGCCGCGAGATGACCCTCTCGAAGCCGTCCAGCAGTTCGTCCGCCCGATCGTGGGCGGAAAGGAGGGACACCAGCTCCGCGTGAGCCCCCGGATCGCTGTCGGCGATCTCGCCCAGCCGGGCGTCCCGCTCCTCCGGCTCCAAGTCCTTCACCTCAACGAAGAGGGCTTGAATCCGGCTCCAGCGCTCGGGATCCATGAGGCCTAAGCGGCCAGCTCGCGGGCCAGCCACGCACGCGCCAGCTGGAGCTCGTTCTTGACCGTCGTGAGGGAGACTCCGAACACCTCCGCGCACTCCTCGAGCTTGAGCCCTCCGAAATAGCGCTGCTCGAGGAGCCGGCTCTGGCGCGGGCTCAGCTCCGCCAACCGCGAAAGCGCTTCGTCGAGATCTTCGATCGCGCCGGCGTACTCTTCCGAGAGCCGCACGTCTTCCTCGTCGAACGGCACCCTCACCCGGCCTCCTCCGCGCTTGTAGGCGTTCCTCGCGCGGGCGTAATCCACCAGCAGATTGCGCATCACCGTGGCGGCCGCGGCGAAGAAGTGGGCTCGGTCCTGCCAGCGGGCGCGATCCGTGTCGACCAGCCTCAGGTAGGCCTCGTGCACCAGCGCCGTCGTGTTGAGGGTGTGGTCAGGGCGCTGGGCGAGTAGCCGCCGGTGGGCCAACCGGCGGAGGTGCTCGTAGACGAG
>JBDHHV010000033.1:0-30421 GCA_039589195.1 Gemmatimonadota bacterium
CAGGGGGGTCGCGCAGTTGATCCATCGTCTCTCCTCCTCGCCGTAGCTTTGGCTACGACTCGTCGTCATTCCTTGCCTGAACCGCGCGAGACCCCTGCGCGCGACCCACCAGGGTCTCTCAGCAGCCGCCTAGGCGGCCATGACGCCCGCGGGCGCCCCGGAGTAATCGATCGTGGCGCCGCCCACGTACTCGGCCATGGCGGCCTCGTCCAGCTTGAGGACGTAGCACGCCATGTCGTATCCGTAGGGATCATGCTCGGGCGTCATGGCGCGCAACGCCTGGATCCCGGCGGGCCCCAACAGTCGAAGCGCGATCGCCGAGCGGAGGCGCACCCACCAGTTCGGGTCGCACAGCGTCTCGCACAGATCGCCCACCGCCTCGACGGCCTCGATCGCACCCAGTGACGCGCCGGCCCGCGCCCGCACCTGCCACGCCGGATCCCGGAGCAGTCGGCGGAGCGCCGCCGCCGCCTGCGGGTGTGGGTAGCTGCGCAGCGCCGCTGCCGCCGCGATCCGAACCTCGAGGTGGCTCGAGTCGGAATGAGCGATGATGTGTGGCAGCAGCCCGGGGTCGGCGAGCAGTCCCGCGAGATCGACCAGTGCGCGCAATCGCCAGGGTGGAACCCGCTCGCTCAGCCTGACTGCCATCACAGGCCACACGACGGCTCGGCTCGAGGCCAGGATCTCGAGCAGGTGATTTCGAACGACCGTGTGCCCGGCCGTCGCCTGATCCAGGATCGCGGCCGCCAACCCCGGTGACGGAAGCCGGGCGAGCGTGCTCGCCGCCGCCAACCGCACCGCGGGAACCGGATCCATCAACAGGCGGTGCACGGTGTCCAGGTCCTCCGCGGCTGCCAGGCTCGATAGCGCGCGGGCTGCCTGAAGTCTGCGCCACCAGAATCGGGACCTGGTCTCGGTCTGCATCCGTCGGTGCCACCGAGTCCCCCGCAGGACGGCCATCATGCGCTCGCCATCGGCTCCTCGCTGGTGCGCCGCATACCGCTTGAGGAACAGGCCTATACTGTCGGCGCCGAGTGTATCGACCGAGGCCACTGCCTCTTCCGGGAGGAGCTCGCGGGTCGCGAGCCGCCGGGCGATCCCATCCACGCAGACCATCTCGGCCGCTCGGCGCCGGTCGCGACGCCCTCCGAGCCAATGCGAGAGCCCGAGGAGCGCCAGGACCCCGAGCACGAGCAGCGATTGGGCGAAGGAGACGAACGCCAGGAGTTGGGCGCTCATATACCGGTCTGCTGCACTAGGCCCCGGCCGGGAGCCTGGGAGACCCGAGGAGTCGCTCGACCTTGGCGAGCACGATAGGCATCCGGAACGGCTTCACGATGTAGTCCACCGCTCCGGACTGAATCCCGAGCACCTGGGTCGCCTCGCTGCTGTGAACGGTGCACAGGATTACCTGGAAGTCACCTGGGCGACAGCCGCCCAGCTCGTGCAGGATCCGGAAGCCGTCCAAACCCGGGAGATCCACGTCGAGGAGCACGACCGGCCGTCGGTCACCCGTCTGCAACTCCCTCAACGTGCGGAGGGCGTCGAGACCGTTGGAAAGGCTGAGCGTCTTGTACCCGCGGTTGGTGAGCGCATACCGGAGCATCTCGAGCAGCGACGGGTCGTCGTCGACCAGGATCACGTCGGGCACGGCGGCGTGAGGGTGTTGTAGCGGAGCCGCCGTCGATCTGGTTCCCCCCACAGAGTCGGGCGCGACCGGCACGTCTCCGGGCGCGGCCACGCCGCTCGACAGCTTCGCCGCGGCCTGAAACCCGGAATCGGCGGTCGGGTCGTACAGCAGCTGGGCCAACGGCGTGGCGTCCGGCGCGTGCCTTTCCCCGAGCCCTGGCCCGCTGGCGACCGGCTCCTGTGCGCTCGCTTCGTTCTCGTGCGACGGGAGGGGCGGCGCGGGCTGCGCGACCGCTTCCGGGGCGTCCGCCACGTACCCATTCGATGGCGGGGCCGGTTCCGGCCGGTAGCCAGCGCGGGCGGTGTCCCTCTCGCTGAGGGCGAGCGCCACATCGGCGAGATCGCGGGCGGTGTCCTGACGCCGCCTCCGGCGACGCGCGGCATGTCCCATGATGTGCGCGGCCAGCTCTCCCGCGGTTCCCGCGCGGCTGACCACGGTATCGGCCCCGTCGACGTACGCGCGCAGCTCGAACGACCGGTCGGGCTCGCTCGTGATCACGAGGATCGGTAGCTCCGCCCAACGGCTGCGACGCACGGAACGAATCAACTCCAGCGGGTCACTCCCGGGAAGATCGGCGCTCATGATGAGCACGATCGGATCGGCTTCGGCGAGCGCATCGAAGAGCCCCAGGACGCGAGCTCGCCATGAGACCTCGATCCCGAACCGGTCGAGAGCGTCGACGAGGGTTTGCCGGAACGGGACATCGGTATCCAGGAGGAGGACGCGGCCGAACGCAGTCCTCCGTCGACCGGGCCCGCTCCCGTTCGCATGCGTCGTTCGTGAAACGTCGTCGCCCCTCTGGACGACGCCGTTCGCGCTTCGCTCGCTCAACCTGGCTCCTTCCGGACCGGACCGGCTCGGTAGAGGGGCACTCATCGTGAACAAGACGGGCAAGGGCGAGGCCACGAGCGTGGGACTTCGCCAGACAATAAGCGGGCTCGTAACGCTATGAAAACATTTCATATACCGTCCAGGGAGCGGGCGGATGACGCGTACTCGGCGGTCTGGCGAGGAAGTCGATCTGGCAAAGTGCGACTGTTTGGAAGGATGTGTTCCCGCACCCCGAGCCGCGGACCGGGGGGAAGGGCTCAGCAGGGGAGCTGAACGATCCCGATCCAGAAGCTCGCGATGTTGCGAATCACGTTCATGAAGAGCTCGAGGTCGAGCGGCTTCGTGACGTAGCAATTGGCATGGAGCTGATACGTCGAGCGGATGTCGGAGTGCGACGTGGACGTCGAGAGCACCACCACCGGGATTCGGCGCAGCGCCGCATCAGCCTTCATCTCTGCGAGCACTTCGTGCCCGGACATTCGCGGCATGTTGAGGTCCAGAAGCACGAGGTCGGGCAACCGTGACCCGTTGTCCTGGTCCGTTTCTCGGAGGAACTCCATCGCCTCCACGCCGTCCCGGCATACGTGGAGGGTGGTCGAGATCTCGGACACGTCCAGAGCCTCCCGAACGAGCAGGACATCACCCGGGTTGTCTTCAACCAGGAGGATCTGCGCGGCCGCGGGGCTCATGGTTCCGCGCTCCGCTCCGCGGCCACAGCCTCCTCCACGGCGTCCGCCTCCTCCGCGGCGTCCGGCTCTGCGCCCGCTCGCGCCCCCGCAGGTTCGGTTTCCGGCTCCGCGAGGTCCGACTCGACCACCTCGAGGTCCATCTCCTCCAGCGTGGATTCAGAATTCGAGAAGGTCGTGGCCCCTGGCACATCCGCGAAGGTGAAGTAGAACGTGCTACCGTGTCCGGGGATCGACTCGACCCAGATTCGGCCCGAGTGGCGCTCTACGATCCGCTTGCAGATGGCCAGCCCGATGCCGGTCCCATCGTACTCATCCTGAGGGTGCAGACGCTGGAAGATCTCGAAGATCCTGGAGCCGTATTGGGGGTCCAGACCGATACCATTGTCACGCACGCTGAACACCCACTCGTCGCTGCCGCGCTCCGCGCCGATGTGGATCCTCGGGCGAGCCTCGCCACGGAACTTTATCGAGTTACCGATCAGGTTCTGGAAGAGTTGACCCAGTTGCGACGGGTCCGCCCGGATGATGGGCAGCTCATCCTGGGTCAGGACGGCATCGGCTTCCTGGATCCCGCATTCCAGGTTCGTGAGGGCCCACTCGAGCGACTCGAGCGCTTCTACGGGCTCGAAATCCCGCCCGTGCGTCTGGATACGCGAGTAGCTCAGAAGATCGCTGATGAGGCTCTGCATGCGCGTGACTCCATCCACCGTATAGCGGATGAACCGGTCGGCCTCTTCGTCGAGCTGTCCGTCATACCGGCGCGCGAGAAGCTGGGTGTATCCAGCCACCATGCGCAGCGGCTCCTGAAGATCGTGCGACGCGACGGAAGCGAACTGTCGGAGCTCTTCGTTCGTGCGCGCGAGCTCGTGTGAGCGCTCCTTGAGCTTCTCCTCGGCACGGCGCCGCGGTGTGACATCGCGCACGATCCCGCGGAAGCCGACGATCTCTCCATCCGCGTTTCTGACCGGCCCCGCCGAAGCCTCGGCATAGCGCCGCTCTCCATCCTTGCGGATGATCTCCCACCCGAACGACTCGACCGGGTCACCCGTCCGGTACACGTGGTTGAAGGTCTCGAACACGGCGCGCGAGTACGGATCCTCGGTGTAGCGCCGATAGTTCATGCGCTTGAGCTGGGAGAGGTCGTGTCCCAACAGCTTGGCGAGGGAGTCGTTGGCGAATGTGAAGTTCCCGGCGAGGTCGACCTCGTAGTACCCCTCCTGGATCGTCTCCAGGATCGTCCGATATTTCTCCTCGCTCTCACGCGCCGCGTCCTCGGCGATCTTGCGCTCCTCGATTTCCCCCCGAAGCGCTTCGTTCGCGTGGCGGATCGCGTACGTGCTACGCTCCACCTGGCGGTACAGCCCGAACATGCTGCACACGAGCCCGATGAGGATGAACGCGTAACTCGTGACCCTCAGGAGATGCCCGCCGGTGCTGAGCGCATCGAACGACTCGGAACTGAGCGCCATGAACAGGGTTTGGCTCGCGAACGAGAGCATCAGGGCAGCGACGAGCCACACCTCGAACGGACGAATCCTCCAGTTTCCCTTGAAGAGATAGCCCGCGAGCGTGACCCCGAAGAGCGCGCCCGGGATCAGCTCCGCGGGCCGTGGGATCTGCGCGCCCGCGCGGATCGCCGGCGGTAGTCCCACGAATCCCAGGAGGACCACGGACGCCACGGCGAGCGCCCCCACCTCCAGGTAGATTCGCGCCTCCGGAAGTCGAGCCCGCTCCGCTCCGACCCGTACCTCGCGCCGCCACTCCCACCAGCTCCATACGAGGACCAGCGACAGAAACGCTTGAGGTGCGAACCAGCTCCAGTGTCCCAACGCATCGGACGCTGTCGCCAATCGCCAGGGAAAGCCCTCGGCCGTTACGATCAGATGCACCGCGTCCAGGAACGCGGTGCCGATGAACCCCGCTCCGACAAGGAGCAGCGTCCCGTTCTTGTGCGAGTAGTAGCGAACGAGGGCCAACATCCCGACGACCGCGGCCAGGAGAGTCGCCGTCACCTCGAGAAGGCTGTGGAACTGGGGAGAGCTCGTCCAGTAGCCGAGCTTCGCGAGGATGAAGAGGATCAGGACGGCGGCCGCCAGGGAGGCATAGGCCGTAACTCGCGCGCCCGGGCTTGCTTCCCGGTACGAAGCGACGTCTGGCTGATTGCTTGGTTGTGCCGTTTCCTGCACGAGCGTCCCGCACCGCTTGTGTCCAGGCTAACGACCACTGAAGGGCGGAGTTACGAACTCGCCCGGCGGTTGTCAGCCCCACGCACCGGGGGCCAGTCGACCGGCCGCTTCCACTGACGTTTCGATTCGAGGGGGCCAACGGGGCAAAAAGCAGGCGAGCGCGGTACCCCGGCGCACGGGCGCTCCGTACATTCTCGGGCGCCAGCGTCGCGGACCTTGCCGGGTACCCGGAGAACGGCTGGTTCCAACCAAGGAGGAGATCGACAAGTGGCTGCCAGACAGGCAACGCTCCTGGGCCTGATCGTGGTCCTCGCGGGGTCTCCGGACCGAGGCCCCCGTACGCCCCCGGTCGCAGGCGTAGCTCAGGACACGCTCCGCTACGCGGTTCTCATGCAGGGGAATCCTGCCGGATCCGAGCTCGTATGGCGCGAGGCCGATGGACGCTACGCCATGCGTTACGAGTACAACGACCGCGGTCGGGGTCCTGACTTCCGCATAGAGGTGCGCTTGGGTGAGGGCGACCTCCCGGTCGAATGGAACCTGGTTGGAGTCGACTACCTGAAGAACGAGGTCCGAGAAGAGTTCCACAGCGATGGCGGCCGCGCCGCGTGGCGGAACCAGGGAGAGGAAGGCGAGGCCCCGGTTCGAGCCCCGGTCCTGTACCTGCCGATGAACTCGACCCCGTACTCGGACGCCCTCGTCGCACGGGCGTTGCTCTCGGCGGCCGACGGTCGGTTGCCCATCCTCCCGGAGGGCCGAGCCACGATCGAAGCGGCGGACTCGCTCATTCTGGAAAACGGAGACGATCGCACCGTGGTCCGGTTGTACGCGATCGGTGGCACCGGCTTCTCGCCGTCGTTCGTCTGGCTGGACCTCGAGGGCGAGTTCTTCGGGAGAAGCACCGGTTGGATGGGTGTCGTGCGAGAGGGCTGGGAGGACGCCCTTCCTCAGCTGCACGCCTCTCAGCGGCGATACGAGGACGAGTGGCTCCGACGCCTGGCCGACGAGCTCCCGCACCGGTCGACGGGGCCGATCGCGATCCGCAACGCGCGGCTCTTCGACCCCCACACGCTGGCGGTCAGGCCCGGCATGACCGTGGTGGTGGAGGGGAACCGCATCGTGGCGGTCGGGCCCGATGAACAGGTCGAGCTGCCCGAAGGCACACAGCAGATGGATGCCCTGGACCGCACGCTCCTTCCGGGCTTGTTCGATATGCACGTTCACATCGACAAGCTGGACGGTTTGCTGCAACTGGCGGCCGGCGTGACCACGGTTCGCGATCTCGCGAACGACATCGAAGGTCTCCTGGACACCCGGCGCGCCTTCGCGGAAGGGAGGGCGATGGGGCCCCGCGTCATCATGGCGGGGTTCATGGACGGACCGGGGCCGTTCGCCGGGCCGACCAAGGTGCTGGTCGACACCGAGACCGAGATCCGGGACTGGATCGATCGTTACGCCGAGCTCGGGTACGAGCAAATCAAGATGTACAGCTCGATCCAGCCCGAGCTCGTTCCAACGATCGTCGACGCCGCCCACTCACACGGGATGCGAGTCAGCGGGCACATTCCGGCGTTCATGACGGCGAGCCAGGCGGTTCGCGCCGGCTTCGATGAGATTCAACATGTGAACATGCTGTTTCTGAACTTCCTCGGGGACACCCTCGACACGCGCACGCCCCTTCGCTTCAGCGCCGTCGCCCAACATGCGGTCGAGTTGGATCTGAACGCGGACAGCGTTCAGAGCTTTATCCGGCTGCTGCGCGAGCGGGACGTGGTGGTCGATCCGACCGTGGGCATCTTCGATGCGATGTTCAGGGCGCGGCCCGGGTCGGTCTCGCCGCAGTTCGCCGCGATCGCGGATCGACTGCCGCCCACGGTGCGCCGCGGTTACCTGAATGGCGGGTTGCCGGTTCCCGAGGGGATGGACGGTCGCTATCGGGAATCCGCGGGCCGCATGCTGGACCTCGTGTTCGAGCTCTACCGGCAGGGTGTCCGGATCGTGCCCGGGACGGACGCGATGGCCGGCTTCGCGCTCCACCGCGAGCTGGAGCTGTACGAGCGGGCCGGGATCCCGGCGCCGGAGGTGCTCCGGATCGCGACCCTGGGAGCGGCGGAGATCGCGGGGCGAGCGGATGTTCTGGGATCGATCGAGCCCGGCAAGCTGGCCGATCTGATCCTGGTGGATGGGGACCCGAGCGTCCGCATGGCCGACATCCGCAATGTCGACCTCGTGATGAAGGATGGGGTTCTGTACGACCCCGCCGCACTGTATGCGGCGGTGGGAGTCCTGCCGCGCACGGAGGAACCCCGACGATGAGTCCAAGCGCGAGTCAGGCGCAGGGGAGCCTCGTCCGCGCGAACGTGACGCGCGGAGCCTTCTGCGCCGTGTTGGCCGGTCTTTTCCCTCTGGTCCTGGCATGTGGCGAGGGCAGGACCCCTCCAGCCCGGACATCGATCGAGACGGGCCCGCCGACCCCGGGGGGGACCGCGGTCGTGGGTGTGGCGTCCGGCGCTACGACGCTTCTTCCGCCGCTGGCCGCGGCAGCGCTCGACTTCGAGTTGGGGGGTGCCCTCTTCCTGGGTCTGAACTACGCGACCTGGAGTGGCGGTGCGCTGCAATACGAGCCCGGTCACCCGCAGGCCCTGGCTCGGGGGTGGACGCTGCGACCCGAGCGGGCGGAGCTCACGTATCAACTGGACACACGAAAGCGGTGGTCGGACGGCCAGCCCATCCGGGGCACGGACGTGGTGTTCACGTACGAGTTGCTCGCGGACACGGCTCTCGCTCTTCCTCTCTCCTCGACGACGGCGCACATGGACTCCGTCGTGGCCATCGATGACTCCACCGTCACGTTCTTCTTCGACCGGGAATACCCGGGCATGCTGTTCGACACCGGCGTCGGGATCCTTCCCGCGCACGTGTACGGGACCCTGCCACGGGAGAGCATGCAGGGCATGCCGGGTCTCGAGCCCGCCGACGCCGATGGCGCGGCCGATCTGGTGGTCAGCGGCCCGTTTCGTCTCGATACCTGGCGCCCGACCGAGCTGATCGCACTCGCGCGCAACGAGCGGAGCACGGAGCCGGCGCTTCTGGACAGGCTCGTAGCGCGCGTGGTTCCCGACGAGGTTACGCGTGCCACGGAGTTGCGTGCCGGGAGCCTGGACGCCGCACAACTCAACTCGTTTCGGCAGGCGACTGCGCTCGCCCGCGAAGAGGGAATCCGGGTCCACCGCGCTCCCCAGCGCGGCTACGATTACATCGCCTGGAACCCGGCGGCACACCCGGCGTTCGCGGATCCCGTCGTCCGGCATGCCCTCTCGCTCGCGATCGACCGCGGGACGCTGATCCGTGCCCTGGACATGGTGGGGTACTCCGAGCCTGCCTGGGGTCCGTACGGGTCGCTGTTCTCGACTTTGCAGTCGGAACCGCCCGACGATCCCACCTTCGATCCGGCCAGAGCCCGGCGGCTCCTGGAGTCCGCCGGGTGGGTGGACGCCGACGGAGATGGTGTGCGCGAGCGGGGTGCGGATCGATTGGACTTCGAGCTCGCCACGTCGGCCGGGAACGAGCGTCGCGAGTCGGCGGTCCAGGTCATCGAACGCCAGCTCGCGGATGTGGGGGTCGTGGCTCGGATCCGCACCGAAGAGTTCAACGCGCTCTTCGGGCGTGTGCTCGGCCGCGACTATTCGGCTGCGCTCCTCGGGTGGCAGGTCGGGTTGGATCCGGACATCGCGATCTTTTGGGGGGATCCGGCGAGTCCGCTCAACGTGGTCGGCTACGATGACGCCGAGACGATCGCCCTCATCGACTCGGCCCAGGCGCAGCCCACAGCCCCGGAGGCAGCTCCGTACTGGCGTCGTGCCGCTGCCCGGGTAGCCTCGAACTACCCGTACGCGTTCCTGTGGTACTTCGATCTCCCGCTCGGTGTAGGGGCCCGGGTGCAGGATGTCGAAGTCGACGCCAACGGGTTCGGGTCCGGGATGCACCGCTGGTGGATCCCACAGGCGTCACGCCGCGACCCGGTGGTGCCCTGAACTGGTGAGCCCCCGCACTCGCGCGGCACCACCGGAGATGGCCGACCGTTAGCCCTCGATCGACTCCGACTTCTGACGTACCGCCCGCGCCTCCGCCCGTGCCCCCAGGGACTCGAACAGCGTGAGCGCCGCGTCGAGGTTCTCGCGTGCCTCGCTCGCTTGACCGGCAACCAGGCGCTGGAGGCCGATATCCCGCTCGATCTCGGCCTCGAGAAGGGTATGTCGGGCGTCGCGCGCGAGCTTCCGCGCCGCCTCGAGATCCGCCAATCCCGCCTGTCCCTCGCCACCTGCCGCCCGGACGAGACCGCGTACCCGCAGGGCTTCGGCTTCCGAGATGGGATCATGAGCCGATCGGGCGAGCTCGAGCCCTCGCTCCGCTAGTTGGCGGGAAAGGAGCACGTCGCCACGGCGAAGCTCCGCCTCCGCCCGTCCGACCGTCGACATTGCGACCTGCGGTTGGTACCCGAGCTCCTCTGCCACCACGACCGCGCGCGAGTACGCCGCCACGCTTTCCTCGAATCGACCCATGTCGTGGTACGAGAGCCCGAGGTTGTGGTACGTCTGCGCGATGCCGCGTGGCTGGCCCAGGCGCTGATACAGCGGGATCGCGAGGTGGTAATACGCCAGCGCTTCGTGCCGCCGTCCCCTCAGATTGGCGATCGCGCCGAGGTTGTTGGCCGACCGGGCCAGCATGTCCTCGTCGTGGCTGGCTTCCGCCAGCTCCATAAGCGCGTCGAACTTCGAGCGAGCTCCTTCGGGGTCACCGAGCTCGAATGCCGCGATCCCCGCGAGGTTGAGCGCGCGCATCACCCCGTCGGGGTCAGCGGCCCCGCGAG
Organism: Gemmatimonadota bacterium; assembly: GCA_039589195.1. Classification (GTDB taxonomy): domain Bacteria; phylum Gemmatimonadota; class Gemmatimonadetes; order Palauibacterales; family Palauibacteraceae; genus JBDHAC01. The sequence goes on from JBDHHV010000033.1 coordinate 10,267, forward strand.
CCGCTTCCTCGTATGCGGCCGCGTACGAGGCGAGCTCCTCCATGCGCCCCGTGTGGTACAGCGACTCCGCGAACCGATACGCGGTGGAGCCGTCCGCCAGCAAGCCCGCCTGCTCCTCGCCGCGCAACAGCTCGTACAGCGCGGCCCAGTCGCCGGCGTTGGCCAGCGACTCAGCTTTCGAGGATAGGGCGTCGTCGAAGGGCTTTCCCATTGGGGCGCTTCGTCCTCAAGCGGGATCCGGGAGCGTCTTCAGCCAGCTCGTTCGGGCAGCTGTCCCGGCCATCCCGGGTGCGCGCTCATATGGCCAACGCGTATCGAGAGAACGACGTCAGGCGCGCACGCACGCGATCCTGATCGGCGTCCTTGATCTCCCCGACCCGGAACCAGGGGTCCCCGGGGTTTTCCTGCCGCCAGAGATCGATGTCTTCCTCGAGCTCCGGGTCGGATTCACCGTCCTCGTCGAAGTCGTCGTCGGCGTTCCCGTACCGCAGCTCGAGCTCCGCCGGCTCGAGCAGATCGAACTGCAGACCCGTGGGCTCGAGCTGGACCAGCAACGTGTCCGTCTCCACGTGGAGCCGAATCGTGATCGTGTCGCCGTCCTGGAATAGCTGCCCCGCCTTCGGGTGGCCGGTGGGCGGGTAGCGAAGGAGCGACTCCTCGTCCAGCTCGAACTCCAGGAATCGCTCACCGACCGGGTCGGTGCTCCCCGGCTCTGGGGCGTAGAAGAGACGGACCTCCATCTCCTGACCGCGCATCGCCACGAAACTGGTATCGGTCGTCAAAAGAGGCGGCGCCAGACTCGACGGCCTCAGGAAGCTGAGTGAAGCATCCGGTAATCCGTCGGGAGGCGGGGCTGGCTCGGTCAAGGTGGTCGACTCACCACAGCCCGCCACGAGCAACAAGCACGCGAAGAGGCGCGCGCCGTTGCGTCCGAGGGGTAGCCGTCTCGACGAGATCGTACGTACGCGCTCGCTCATCATTCTCTCTCGGTCACTCTCTCTCTCGTGCTCCCATGGGGAACCGCGGTCGGACCAAAGAGCCTGCAACCCGCGTTCCCGGCGTAAGGCGTGATATCACCATCACTTAGATATCGAACTCATGTATGCGAACGAGACAACTGTCTCGCTTCGCGACACCCTGTGGAAGGGATCCCTCAAACGTCGACCTCACCGGATTCGTCGCGTCTCAGAATCCGGTACAACCGCGAGCGAGTGATTCCCAACGTGCGTGCCGCCTCACTCTTGTTCCCGGCGAATCGCTGAACCATCGCGCGGGCGGCGGCCCGCTCGAGCTCATCCAGGGTAGCCGGGAAGGGGAGCGGACTCCCACTGTCCGCCCCGCTTGAGAGATCCGGCCTGTGAGAAAGGGAGGAAGTCTCGGCGAGAGCCAGGTGCTCCGGCCGGATCGCTCCGCCCTCGGAGAGCAGCAGCGCGCGCTCGATGCCGTTGCGCAGCTCGCGCACGTTCCCGGGCCACGGGTGCCGCTCGATGGTCGCGAGGGCGTCGCGGGTCAACTCCGGCTCTTCGAGCCCATAGCTGGCCGCCAGAGAAGAAAGGAAGTGCCTGGACAGCAACAGAAGATCGCTCCCTCGATCTCGCAGAGGTGGGAGCTCGATCGGGATGACGGCCAGGCGGTAGTACAGATCCTCGCGGAACTCGCCGGCGGCGATGAGCCGTCGCAGGTCGGTGTTGGCTGCGGCGAGAATCCGGACATCCACCTGGGTCGTCCTGAGCCCCCCCAGGCGACGCACCTCCCGCGTCTCCAGGAAACGGAGGAGCTTGCCCTGCAATTCCAGCGGCATCGCGGAAGTCTCGTCGAGGAAGACGGTGCCCCGGTCCGCGACCTCGAGGAGCCCAGGCTTGGCCGTTCGAGCATCGGTGAACGCCCCCTTCTCGTGGCCGAAGAGCTCGGACTCAAGAAGCGTTCCCGGGATCGCGGAGCAGTTGACGGCCACGAACGGCTCCTCGGCCCGCGGCCCGTTGGCGTGGATGGCCTGCGCGAAGAGCTCCTTGCCTGTCCCCGTCTCGCCCAGGAGCAGGACCGTGGCTCGACCACCGGGAATGACCTTCGAAGCGAGCTTCATGGCCCCGCGGATCGACGCATGCTCCCCGACGATCGCGCTGAAATCGAACGCCGTGGCGGGCGTGCGCGAAGGCTCCCCCTCATCAGGTGGTGGCTCGAGGGGAGCGATCCTTTCCTGGAGCTCCTGCTCGAGGCGCGGCAGATCGTCCGGCAGCGCGTAGTATGCCGAAGCACCGCGACGCATCAGCTGGACGGCGAGCCGGTGGTCCTTCTCCGCGCCGACCACGATCGGCCCGTCGATTCCCGCTCGGTGAGCTCGATGAAGCTGCTCGATCGCCATGCTCTCGACGCCCGCGCAGGAGAGGAGGACGCAGCCGCCGCGGATGTGAGTGGCCTCGGAGGCCTGTTTGACCGTTTCCAGCCTCGCGGCCAACCGTTGAGCGAGCTGTGGCCAGAGTTCCGAGAACGACTCGGAGCACTCGACGATGGTTAGCTGCCGGCTCACGAGGTCTGTCGGCTCCCGTGTTGGTGTCTCGAGAGCTCCCGCGGAGCCTCGAGATCCTGATCTCGGCTGCCCCGTGGCCCGGCAACGAGCCTGCCGCGGGGTGGTTGTAGCGGAATGATACACTGCGAGAGCGGGGTACGCTCCCGTGTGGAGCTGGGAGAGCGGCCGAATCCTCCCGGGCGCGGGTCTCGTTCTGAGAGGAGGCTGGGTAGATTACGAATGGGCGCACCTGCCGCACAGGTGCGCCGCCGACACCGAGATCGAGGAGGACCGATGCCCGACTGGCTGATTTGGCTGGCTGCGTTCTGGTTGGTGTTCGGGTGCGGTGCGGGGTGTCGGCGCGCGTGGTCTCACCGCCGTCTCAGTGCCGGTGCCGGGTCCACTGGAACGGACGCGCTCCGTTCCGAACGGGAGCATCCCACGGCGACCGGGTCGATCGCGCCGGGGACTCCACCCTCCGCGGTACTCGAGAGGGGCTCCGCGGCCCCGGAGGCCGAGCCCGAGACGCCGCTGGCGTCGTTGCAGCGGCGCTTCGTGGATGGGGCTCTCACCCTGGAGCAGTACGAGGCCGCGGTCGACCGGTTGGACCGGAAGGAGCTGGGGTAGGCTGTGATCGAACGAAGCCGCGTCCGGTAGCGAAGGCTTGAGACTCCGCCGACTCTACGCGCTGGTCGGTGCGGCCTGGGGGCTGCTGTTGGGGGCCGGAGCGGCTTTCGGGACGATCGCGTTCGCTCTGGGGGCTTCGTGGCTCTTTCTGTTCGGCGATGACCCCTGGCCCGAAGCCGTGGGTCCCATCGTCTTCGGGGTTGGAGCGCTCGTCGGGCTCTTCATCCTCGCACTCGGCGCATGGGCGGGACACCGGCTCGGCTCGCGGTGCGAGGGTGCCCCGCGTGAAGCTCGGGATGGCGCGCGGCGCCGCGCCCGCACGCTGCTGTGGGCGTGGGGCTCCACTGTCGCCGCCCTCGTCGCTCTCTCCACGATCTCCGCCCTCCGGTATGACTCCGAGCGGGAGACGGCCGCCGAGCGAGAGCGTCAATTCACGACCCTCGTCGAGGCGCGCCACCAGATCGACTCGGTGGAGGCTAGCGCCGCCACGCCCGCGATCCGAGTGGCCACGATTCACCTTGGTGGCGTTCGAGAGGGCGACTATCGACTGGACTGGATGCTGGACGAGAGCACCTACCGAACGGTGCTCGACGAGGGAGTCCGCCGGCTGTCGCTACCCGGCGGCGCGGAGAGCGTCGAGCTTCGCTTCGACCTGGCCACGTTACGAGAGCGCTATAGAGACCGTGTGCTTTCGGGGGCGGGTGGGGTCATCGTCGAGGAGGACTTCCAGCTCCAGCTGACCCTGACGCCGGAACTTACCGAAGCCGAGCGACGCTCCATCCCGGCGCGCGAGGTGCACAATCTGGATCTCGGCGAGTCGGAGCTGGTCGCGAGGGCAGTAGAAGCCATCCCGGTTCGATTCGAGATCCGCTGACGCGACGGGGCCCGGGCGCTACGCGTCGCGCTCGATCGCGAGCAGAAAGTTGGTGAACCCCTCGTCGTAATCGCTGAGCCCGTTTTGTCCCGTGAGTTGCATGCGGGCGTCGTAAACCCGCTTCATCACCGGAGACACGAGCTGGGCGTACGGCTGCTCGGCCGGGTGTCTCAGGCCGAGCGCCTCCTTGAGCTCGGCGCGGAGCTCGCTGGCTTCGACGAGCTCGTTGTAGCCCTCCGGCTTGCGGTCGGCGAGCACCCAGAGGTGGCGGTCCAGACGCTCGCACAGGGCGGACTGCTCGAGCACCGGGTCGCCGGAATGGGCGTTCGCAAGGTAGGCGAGGATCTGGGCCTCGACTTCCTTGAGGTATCCCTTGCGGTGGCAGAACTCGTGCGCGATGACGTGCGGCTCGAAGATCCCGATCCGCTTGAAGATCGCGACGTCTCCGGTGAGTGGATCGGCTGCCCCCAGGGCGAAGGGGAACAGGACGTGGGCGATCATGAACTCGCGGACGCGGGAGCTCGTCTCGATCCGTTGCCCCGTGATCGCGGCGATGAAGTCGGTCAGATGCCTGTCGACTTCCGAGGCGAGCTCTCGGCGCGGAATGCGCATCGGTTGGTACAGCTCGTTGAGCCGCTCGACGAGTCTCGCGACATCCGCTCTACGCTCGTCGGACGATGACGCGGGAGGATCGAGCGGGTCGACGCCGAACTCCGCCTTGAAATCGATGTGCCGGGCTTCGGCGCGCAACGCCCAGTCGAGCGCGGCGCTCCCCGCGTACACGCCCACGGCCGTGGCCTGGAGAACGCGCCCGGGCAAGGTGGCCCCGAACAAAGCGCGCGCGATGAGCGGCGCCGTGAGAAGGAAGTCGGCCGGCGCGATCGGCAGGTAGGTGGCCGCGTTTGGGATACGAATGCGATCCATGCGTGGGCTCCCGCTCTCCTCTAGACCACTACGTCGATGTCCCGGTCGATGCCCGGGGCGCGCGGCACGTCGGCCGCCAACCCCGCATCGCCCGTACCCGTCATGCCAAATGTACGTGTCGAGCGTCCTCGGGGTTCACGGTGGTCGGCTCGGCAGCGTCGCCGTCGCTCGATTCGGGTACGGCGCCGACACCTGGTTCCGCAGCGTCGCCAGCACCTTCGCGGATTCGCGCGACGATGCCCTGGAGCAGGCGGTCGAAGACGAATTGGTGGACCGGATATAGAGCGTACCAGTAAAGCAGGCCGAACAGCCCACGTGGATCGAAGAGCGCGGTTTGACGGATCTCCGTCGATGACTCACCCCGTTCGACCTCGAATTGGAGCCATGCGCGGCCCGGCAGCTTCATCTCCGCGGCCAGCCGCAGCAACCGGTCGGGCTCAACGGCCTCTACCCTCCAGAAGTCGAGCGTATCACCGGGCCGAAGGTGCTCGGGATCGCGCCGTCCGCGCCTCGATCCGACTCCGCCCACCAGTAGGTCCAGGAACCCACGCATCCGCCACAGAGCGCTCGAACCATACCAGCCGACTTCGCCGCCGAGCCGGCGAATCGGTGCGAAGGCCTGACTGGCATCCGCGGACACGGTGCGGACCCGTGAGTCCACGAGCCGCGACCCCAGCTTCTCGCCCCACCAGCCGGTGTCGCCGCCCGATGAGAGCGCATCCGACCAGCGCGTGCACGCGAACTCACGGTCCTCGTTCACCAGAGCGCGCGCGATCGCGTTCCGGATTCCACGCGGCCGAACGCTGAATCGCTCGAGTGCGGAGGGATCCTCGACGACCGTCGGGTTCCGCACTCCGTCGATCAACTTACGCCCGATGCGCGCGTACACCGGGGTCACGAGACCCAGCCACAGGCTCGACAGGTAGGGTGTAAGGACCGGCACGGGGATCGTGAAGCGGCGCAACCCTCGTTGGTGAGCGTACTCGCGCATGATGTCGCCGTACGAGACCTGGTCGGCGCCGCCGACCTCGTACACGCGGCTCTCGGCCGGACCGCCCAGGCTGGCCACCAGGTACGCGATGAGGTCCTCGATCGCGAGCGGCTGCGCCCTGACTTTCACCCAGCGGGGCGTGACCATGAGTGGGAGCTTCTCGACCAGGGCCCGCACCAGCTCGAAGGAAAGACTCCCCGATCCGATGATGATCGAGGCCCGAAGTTCCAGCGTGGGGACGCCTCCCGCGCGCAGGATCTCACCGACCTCCTGACGACTCCTAAGGTGTGGCGAGAGATCGGAGCCTGCGCCGAGCCCCCCCAGGTAGATGATGCGTTCGACGCCGGCTCGCCGAGCCGCCTCCGCGAAGTTTCTGGCGCCCTGGCGGTCCCGCTCCTCGAAGTCACCCTGCGAGCCCATCGAGTGGATCAGGTAGTACGCGGCGTCGATGTCTTCGAAAGCGGCTTCCAGGGAATCGGCGTCCAGCACGTCGCCTCGAACCACTTCGGTGCGCGCCGCGATCGCGCGCGCGTACGATGGCTCACGGGCGAGGCACCGGACCTCGCAGCCCTCCGCCTCGAGCGCTTCGAGCAACCGGCCGCCTACGTACCCTGTAGCGCCCGTCAGCAGGATCTTCATGCGCTCATCCTAAGGGACTCGTTGTTGATGAAGCGAATCCGGCAGAAGAGGCAGCCCGGCGCCATCGTGGTGGCACCGGGCTGCGCGGAGGTTTTGACCGTACGGGAGGAGTCCCTCCGTGCGGTTACTCGCTCGCAGGCAGGATCACCTTGTCGATGACGTGGATCACGCCGTTCGAGGCCATGATGTCGGCCGCGACTACCTTCGCGCCGTCGATCATCACGCTGCCGTCCTTCACCTCGATCGTCACGCTCTGACCCTGAACGGTCGGGGCGGAATCGAGCTCGACGACGTCGGAGCTGGTCACGCTGCCACCCACTACGTGGTACGTGAGGATCGCGATCAGCTTGTCCTTGTTCTCGGGCTTGAGAAGCGTCTCGACCGTGCCCTCGGGCAGAGCGGCGAACGCCTCATCCGTGGGCGCGAACACGGTGAACGGGCCATCGCCCTTCAACGTCTCGACGAGCCCGGCCGCCTGCACGGCCGCCACGAGAGTCTGAAACGACCCCGCCGCGACGGCGGTGTCCACGATGTCCTTGGAGGGCTTCTCATAGTCCTGTCCATGCTGAGCGGCCAGGGGAGCGGCGGCGAACAGAGCGAGAGCCGTGAGCGCCATGAGTCGGGTGCGTCGCATTGTACTGCCTCCTCTAGGAGTGGTGAAATCGGGGGAGAAGCCACTTGCCTCCCTCCGCATTGTCCAGTGTATGTCCAGCATGCTAACAGGTTGTCCAGCTAAGGTCAAGGCTCCGTCCATAATAGAAGGTTGACGCCTGTTGGACGTTCGCATACCCTATCAGTGTAGAATGAGGAGCGGCGGACACGCGGACGCACACGGAAAACGGGACGGGAGCGGATCTCAGATGGACGCAAACGGAGTCGGAGAACCGGCGGGGGTCGCGGAGCCGGTGGGTGAATCGGATTCGAAGAGGCACCCGATCCAGGTCGTGTCGCTGCGGACGGGTCTGAGTAAGGATGTCCTGCGCGCGTGGGAACGCCGGTACCAGGTCGTCGAGCCTGCGCGGACGGACACGGGCCGGCGTCTGTACTCCGACCGGGACATCGATTACCTGCGGCTGCTCAGGAAGGCCAGGGGTGCCGGACGGTCGCTCAAGCAAATGGCGGCACTGTCGATGGCAGACCTGGCCAAACTGGTGGAGGAGGACGACGCTGCCCGCGAGCTTCAGCAGGCGGAGTCGGCCGACGCGGCAGTTATGTCGAGACCGGGCCTTCATGTGGAGGGCGCGGACGAAACGGCATCGGACCTGATCACAGAATGTCTGGCCGCCGTCGAGACGCTGGACCACGAAGCGGTGCACGAGACTCTGAGCCGCGCCGTCGTGATTCTACCGCCCTCCGTGCTCGCCGAGCGGATGATCGCTCCCCTGATGCAGCGCATCGGGCAGTTGTGGTGGGAGCAACGCTTGAACCCTCGGCACGAGCACCTGGCATCCACGGCGGTCCAGGCGATTCTCGACCAGGTCATCGGGACGCTGGTACCCCACGGGAGCGGTCGACCCCACCTTGTCAGTGCGACTCCCAACGGACAGCGGCACGAGATCGGCGCCATGCTGGTTGCAGTGACTGCCGCCGCCGCCGGTTGGCGCGTCACCTACCTCGGGGCCGACCTCCCGGTCCAGGAAATCGCCGCCGCCGCTGTCGCGCTCGAGGTGCAGGCGGTGGCGATGAGTCTGGTTCACCCGGAGGATGACCCGGAGCTTCCAGTTGCGATTCGGCAACTGCGTCAGTTGCTGGTGCCTGACACCCGGCTGTTCGCTGGCGGGCGCGCGGCTTTCGCATATCAGGACGCCCTGGAGGATGCGGGCGCAGAGGTGTTCACCGAATTGGCTGGATTACGCCAGAGACTCCTCGAGTTGCGCGGGGCAATCGAGAACGGGAGCGGAGGGAACGAAAGCGGGACCGGCGCACCGGTCGGCGACCGGGGGACTCAGACGGCATGAGGCTCAGCCCGCGCCCCGTGCCGGAACTCCGACTGCGGCCCCTCAACACCGGCGGGGTGCAGACGGACGGCGACTACGTGCTTTACTGGATGGTCGCGGCCCGCCGGACCGGCTGGAATTACGCGCTCCAGCGTGCTGCGGCCTGGTCGCGCGAGCTTGCCAAGCCGCTTCTCGTCTTCGAGCCGCTCAGGTGCGGTTACGAGTGGGCCAGCGACCGGCACCATCGCTTCGTGCTGGATGGCATGCTGGACAACGCCGCTCACTGCGAGGCGGCGGATGTCTCCTACTTTCCCTACGTGGAGGCTGAGGCCGGGGCGGGGAAGGGTCTGCTGGAGGCTCTCGCGGCACGTGCGTGCGTCGTGGTGACGGACGAGTATCCCTGCTTCTTCATCCCGCTCATGCTGGAGGCGGCGGGGCGTCGCCTCGAGGTGCGACTCGAGGCGGTCGATTCGAATGGACTGCTGCCGCTTCACGGCACGGAGCGAGTCTTCGCCACGGCCTATTCGTTCCGACGCTTCCTCCAACGCACCCTGCCCATCCACCTCGGGGAGTCGCCTATCTCGACGCCCCTGGATGCTGCACACCGGGGCAACCGGGCTCGGGTCCCGCAGGACGTGGTGAACCGCTGGCCGTCGGCCGCGGCGGGCCTGCTCGCCGATGAGGCAGGTGCGCTCGCGGCGCTCCCGATCGACCATTCCGTGGGGCCGGTGGACCAGCAAGGCGGGCCAAAGGCGGGATCTGCGGCATTGAGCGCGTTCCTGAGCCGGCGGCTCACCGAGTACCCACAGACACGAAACCACCCCGACGAAGAGGGACCGAGCGGACTCTCCCCCTATCTTCACTTCGGCCACGTCTCGCCGCACCAGATCCTGGAGGCCATCGCGACGCGAGAGAGTTGGACGCCGGACCTCGTCGGTCGAGCAACGGGAAAGCGTCAGGGTTGGTGGCGGCTGAGCGACAGCGCCGAGGCCTTTCTCGACCAGGTCGTCACCTGGCGTGAGCTGGGCTTGAACATGTGCGCGCACCGGGATGACTACCGCGAATACGAATCGCTCCCGGATTGGGCTCGGACGACCTTGCGCGAGCATGCTCATGATCCGCGACCCTACTCGTATTGCCGCGCGACACTCGAGGAGGCCTCGACGCATGATCCGGTGTGGAACGCCGCACAAACCCAGCTGCGTCGCGAGGGGCGCATTCACAACTACCTGCGGATGTTGTGGGGAAAGAAGATCCTCGAGTGGAGCCCCTCTCCGCAGATGGCGCTACAGGCGATGATCGGGCTGAACGACAAGTATGCGTTGGACGGACGCGACCCGAACTCCTATAGCGGGATCTTCTGGGTTCTGGGTCGATACGACCGGCCCTGGGGTCCAGAGCGCCCGATCTTCGGAAAGGTTCGTTATATGAGCTCTGAGAATACCGTCCGAAAGCTGCGCGTGCGCGAGTATCTGGCCAGCTACGCGAACGAGCTCACGCCCGTATGAGCGCGCCGGGCCGGAGTGCCCCCGGGCCCTCGTCGGACGGCGATTTCGTCCGTCCCGGCGTCGTGATCAGCGAGTGTCTCGAGTTCGAGCCAGTCCGTTACAACGGCGTTAAGATCCCGTTCGATCTCGTGCGCGAATTGGATCCGCACGTATCGTTTCGGCCGATTTGCCCGGAAGTGCAGATCGGGCTCGGCGTCCCGCGGGATCCCATTCGATTGGTGCGTCTGGAGGGAGCTCGCGCTGGTGCGGACCAGCCGCTCTCGGCACAGCTGATCCAGCCATCCACCGGGCTCGACGTGACGCGTGACATGGCCGACTTCAGCGATCGCTTTCTCGGGGGGATCGATGGCGTCGAGGGCTTTGTTCTGAAGAGCCGCTCACCCTCGTGTGGCCTCGGTGGCGTCAAGGTATTCGCGGCTGCGGAAGGTAAGTCGCCGGTCGCACACCGGGCCGGGCTCTTCGCTACGGAGGTCCTCGCCAGGTTCCCGTGGGCCGCGATCGAAGAGGAGGGTCGCCTCCTGAATTACCGCCTGCGGCATCACTTCCTCACCAAGCTGTTCGCGCTCGCACGGCTGCGAGAGGTGGAGGCGGGCGGACGAATGCGTGACCTGGTCGCGTTCCAGGCGCGCCACAAGCTCCTGCTGATGGCACACCATCAGACCCGCATGCGAGCCCTGGGTCGCCTCACCGCGAACGCGGACGCGAAGCCGTTCCCCGAAGTCTTGCGCGAGTACCGAATTCTGTTTGGCGCCGCGCTTGCCAATCCGGCTCGCGTTCCTTCCGTCGTAAACGTGTTGGAGCATGCCTACGGGTACGTGTCAAAGCAGATCGGTGCACCCGAAAAGCGATTGTACAGGCGTGAGTTAGATCGATACAGGTCAAGTCGAATCCCGCTGGGCGGCGTGACGGCCCTGGTATATTCCTGGGCTGTGAGGTTCGAGGTGGACTACCTGCTGGGGCAGGCGTTCTTCGAGCCATACCCGGAAGCGCTCATGAACGTCAGCGATTCCGGGAAGGGACGCGCACGAGCGAGGTAGCCGGGCGCCCTGAGCTCCCGATTGCGGTTCTGTCCGGCGGTGGCAACGAGGGCCAAGAGCGAAGGCGCCCGCAGCACACTGCCGGGGGCGCCTTCACGGACAACACGAGCCGGCCACGTGCGTCGGCTCCGTCGAGGAGACTACATCTTCGGCTTGTAGTGGAACTCCATCGTCTTCCTGTTCTCACCGCCACGCTCTTCCCAGGCCTCGATCACCATCCCGTCACCCTCGAACCTGAGGGTGCTCCAGGTGGGGATCGTCTCGCGGGTCAACGGATCGAGCATCTCTCCCTTCGAGACGAACTCGCCCGCCTCGTTGAACATGCCGGTGTAGCGGTACAACATGGTCGACATATTGTCCGCCCACGTGGCCTCGTACTCCCCGCTGACGTTGTTGTACCCGGTGAGACCGTAGCCTTTGAACTCCTGGCCCATGAACTCCCCGGTCACCTCCTCGGCGAGGAACCGACCGCCGAAGATCATCTCGCTCTTGGAGGTGGCCGTGCTGATCATCGGCTCGGCCGCCGGGTCCATCCACATCTTCACGGTCAGCTCCCAGGTGCCCGCCATCTTTTCGAGCGCCTTGTGGTGGTCGGTGACCATGCCGGCCTTTTCGTACGCCGCCATCATCTCCGCCATTGCCGGAGAGGCGTACTCCTGCTCCTCCTGGGCGACGAGCGGGGCGCCGGCCCAGCCAAGGAGAACGACGAAGGGGAGAATCCTGCGCGGGTTCATCGAAACACTCCATTTCCCGAACGTGAAAACTGAGGGGTGGACAAGAAACAAACCTAAAGGCTCCGGGCGAGCGGTCCAAGAGCCTCCCACCAGCGGTGCCGGCGCGTTCCTCCGGCCCAGTCGGTTGTGCGCGGGCGGGCTCGGCGTAGCTTTGCAGCATGGACGTCCCCGGAAACAAGTGCGTGCGGTGTGGGCGGATCACGCGCCCGAGCCAGTCAGCGGCGCTCCCGATATGCGGAACCTGCGCGGCCGAGCTCAAGATCGCTCGCGAGCAGACGCGCTCATGCCCGATCGACGGAAGCACGCTCTCGAAGGAGATCGTGTTGAACGTCGTCATCGACCACTGTCCGCGCTGCGGAGGCATCTGGCTGGACGCCGGCGAGCTCCGGCTCCTCGTCGAGGGAAGGGGATTCCAGGGCTTCCTCGACGGGTTCACGGACAACCTGGATGTCTCCTGACGCGGTCACGCCAGGTCAGCCCCCTGTTCCTCCACTCATGACCACGTTCGCCGTCGTCACCGCCGAGGACGCGGCACGCGTCATCGAGCACTTCAACGCGTTCCACGATGGGTTCATCCACGAGGTCTCGCTCCGCTCCAGAGACCGGTTCTCAAGCGAAGGCCCCGATCCATGGGACGTGGGGCACAACGTCACGGGCGCCTTCGACGCGGTGATCGACTTCGCCCATTACAACTACGGGGGACGAATCCAACCGCTCGACCGAATCGTCCAGGTCCGGTTCGTGGAGGTGGCCGACTTCCGGTTGGATCTGCGCGGCGTGAAGCCCGAAGACTGGCCGATCCAGTACGTGGCGATCGAGGCAGCGACTCGGGCCCGACCTTCGGGAGGCGAGGAGGCTTGCCTCCGGCTCCACGTCACCTGGAGCCATTTTGACGGAGACGCCTGGGGAAGCCGCTCTGCGGAGCTGTTCACGTTTCGCGAGGCGGAGTTCCGGGAGCTCGACGCGTGAGGCTCGTCATACCGGACCCGCGTCCAAACCGTCTCCGAGCGCTCCGCTCGTTGCTCGTGGTGATCGGCACCGCAGGGATGTTCGCCTGCACGGCGCGCGGACCAGGTCAGATCGCCGACCTGCCAGTGCCGGACCCGCGCGTCCTGTGCGACACGATCCCCAACAGCCACCGGTGTGCGATGGCGATGGAGCGAGATCTGCTCCCCCTGGCGACACCCTATGTGACACGCTCGGGGGACACTCTGACGCTACGGCTGATGGACGAATCGACCCATCGGCTGATCGATGGCGAGTGCTGCGAGGGCGATCCGCTGTCGCACCACTTCGTCGGTTTTCTCGCACCCATCGATTCCTACGTCGTGCACGGGCAGTTCTACGAGGGGGACACCTACTTCATCGTGGACCGTCGAACGGGTGGCTCGGTCATCGCCTGGGGTCGTCCGGTCCTCTCGCCGGATTCGGAGCGCGTGGCGGCCGCGTCGGGAGACATCGAAGCCGGCTATAATCCGAACGGCTTTCAGATCTGGCGCGTGCACGAAGCCGGTGTTCTGGAGCTGGAGTGGGGGTTCCAGCCCACGGACTGGGGTCCCCAGCATCTCGAATGGGTCGATCCGAAGACCATTCGGTTCACCGGCTACAGCTGGTGCGGGGAGACCGGGCGCACCGGTTTCTGTGTGGCGGAGGGAGCGCTCCAGCGAGATGGCACTGACTGGATCGTGTCGGAGCTGCGGCTCGACGCGCCCTAGCAGGCTGCTGCCCGAGCTTTCCCCGCGTACCTGATCACCCTATCTGTTGTCAGTCGTACCTCGACCCTGGACCGGTCTCGAACGGGGAGGCTCGCGCGCATGGACGATCGCATGCATGATCGCACGGACGGCCACGCGGACGATTCGACGCGCAGGGCGTTTGTCGGAACCACCGCACACGGCCTGGGGGGCGCCTGGCTCGCGATGCATCTCCCCGCGATCGAGGCCGCGGCACGGTACGCGCACGAGGCCTTCGAAGCCGGCCAGGCGTTCGAGACCCTGACGGCGGAAGAAGCAGCCGAGCTCGAGGCGATCGCGGCCCAGATCATTCCGAGCGATGACACCCCGGGGGCGCGCGAAGCCGGGGTCATTCACTTCATCGACCGCGCGCTCGGGACGTTCCAGTCCGGAGCGCTTTATGTGGTCCGTGCGGGACTCGAGGAGCTTCAGGCGCGGTCGCGCGAGACGGACCCCGGCGCCACCCGGTTTGCGGCGCTCTCGACGAGCCGGCAAGTCGCGCTTCTGGAGGAGATCGAGGACGGTGGGTTCTTCGGCCTCATCCGCACGCTCACGATCCAGGGGATGTTCGCGCACCCCTCCCACGGGGGGAACCGCGACAAGGTGGGGTGGCGGATCCTCGGGTTCGAGGACCGGTTCTCCTGGCAGCCCCCGTTCGGCCACTACGATGCCGAGGTGGCCGATGGCTAGCCGCCGTGACGTGTTTCGCCGAGCGCTCCGCATCCAGGCCGGACGCGAGGAATCCTACGTGCGGTACGAGGAGCGCCAGGAGGTGGACTTCGTCGTCGTAGGCTCCGGAGCGGCGGGCGGAATCTTGGCGAAGGAGCTCTCGACTGCCGGATTCTCGGTCGTCGTCCTCGAGCAGGGTCCGTATCTGAAGAGCTCCGACTTCGGCCATGACGAGCTCGCGGAGCTGTATGCGGGCGAGGGGCTGATGGGCTCGTTGCGGGACTTCCCGCAGACGATCCGTCGCTCGGAAGATGAGGAGGCGCAGATCGCGACGGGTCTCCCGCCGCTCATGTACGCGCGCCTGGTGGGTGGAAGCAGCGCGCATTTCACGGCGAATTTCTGGCGCTTCCGCCCGATCGACTTCCAGGAGCGGAGCGTGTGGGGCGACATCCCCGGGACCGGCTTCGCGGACTGGCCGATCACGTACGAGGAGCTGGAGCCCTATTACACGAAGGTGGATTGGGAGATCGGCGTTTCGGGCGCACCCGGCCCCTCCGATCCGCCGCGCTCGCGTCCGTACCCGATGCCACCGCTGCCGGTGAAGTCGTCCGGCGTGCTCCTCGAGCGCGGCGCGCGGGCGTTGGGACTCCACCCCCAGCCCGCTCCGATGGCGATCCTCTCGCAACCGCACAACGGGCGCTCACCCTGCCCCCACTGCGGGTTCTGTCTCGCGTTCGGGTGCGAGTACGGGGCGAAGTCGTCCACGCTCGTCGCGATGATCCCGCTCGCCGAGGCAACGGGCCGTTGCGAGATCCGATCCGAGAGCACCGTGCACCGGATCCAGCTGGATGACCGGGGGCGGGCTCGGGAGGTCCGCTACTGGGACCGGGACGGGGTCGAGCACGCGCAGCGCGCGAAGGCGGTGGTGCTGTCCGCGAACGGTGCCGAGACATCGCGCATCCTGTTTCTCTCCGAGTCCAGCCGCTTCCCGGAGGGCCTCGCCAACTCGAGCGGACTGGTCGGTAAGCACCTGATGTTCAACGGGCTCTCGTACGCCACGGGCCACTTTGAGCACCCGCTCAACGAGTTCAAGAGCGTCCAGGTCACGCGGATCATCCACGACTTCTACGACGCGGACCCCGCTCGCGGGTTCTACGGCGGGGGAGGGATCGACGCGCGCTGGCAGTACTTCCCGATCTTGTTCGGACTCGCCGGTCTGCCACCCGGCTCGCCGACCTGGGGCGCGGAGTACAAACGCATGTTGGGCGAGTACTTCAACCGCACGGTGGATGTGAACGGACACACGACCTCGCTCCCGCTGGAATCGAACAACATCACGCTGGATCCGAACGTGACGGACAAGTTCGGCCGGCCGGTGCTCCGACTCACCTACAACGATCACCCGGACGACCTCGCCACGATGCGCTTCCTGCAAGCGCGCGGTAAGGAGATACTGGAGGCGGCGGGCGCGCTCCGCCTTTGGGAGGTGCCCGTCGCGCCGTCGACGCTCGGGGCCCACCTGCTGGGGACATGCCGCATGGGGACCGACCCGCAGACCTCCGTCGTGGACGAGTCCCACCGGACCCACGACGTGCCCAACCTGTTCCTGTGCGACGGATCCAGCTTCGTCACATCGGGCCGAGGCCAGCCGACGATGACCATCATGGCGCTCGCGTTCCGGGCCGCGGAGCACATCGCGCGCTTCGCCCGACGAGGCGAGATTTAGCAGGCTGCCAGGAGGAGATATGCACGATCAGCGTCGAATCTTCATCGCGCTCGGGTCGGTAGCGGTCGGAGCCGGGCTGGCCATCGCGCTGGCTTCGACTCGGGCCGGGCAAGTGAACGGTGCGGAAGCCACCGATTACGTGACCCGACTGGAGTCGTATTCCGGTCACGGCGAGTGGGTGAAGTACGCGGGACCCGGTGGCGATACCGTCGTGGCGTACATCGCCTTCCCGGAGCGGCCCGATCCGGCACCCGCGATGATCGTGATCCACGAAATCTTCGGGATGTCGGACTTCGTCCGAACCGTCACGCACGACATCGCCGAGAAGGGATACGTGGCGATCGCCCCCGATCTGCTGAGCCGGCGCGGAGGGACGGAGGGCGCCGACGACGCGCGCACGCTGATTCGGGATCTGCCCCCGGACTCGATCACGGTCGACCTCGACGCGACGCTCGACTACCTGCGCTCGCTCGATTCGGTCGAGGGCGAGTCGATCGGGGTGATCGGGTTCTGCTGGGGCGGCTCGCAGAGCTTCCGGTATGCCACCAACCAGCCCGGCCTCAAGGCGGCGGTGGTGTGTTATGGGGGCGCTCCGGACCCCGAGACGATGGCTGGCATCAACGCACCCGTTTTGGGTGTGTACGCGGAGAACGATGCTCGAATCAACGCGTCGCTCCCGGAGGTCGAACAGGCCATGGCCGCGGCCGGCAAGGCGTACGACCTGGAGATCTATCCGGGTGCGAATCACGGCTTCCTGCGCAGCCGGAACGTCCCGAACGAGGCGGATCGCGCGTGGGACAACATCTTCGAGTTCCTGAACCGGACCCTGAACCCCGACTCCGGCAACTGACCCCGGCCGTCGGGTGCGAGACAACGGCGTGAGCCCCGGCAACGGGCGAGTGGCGGTCATGGACGAGTCACGGATGGAGCTCCTGTCGGTCAACGTCGGCCTCCCGCGCGAAGTGGACTGGAAAGGGGAGCGAATCCTCACGGGGATCTTCAAAGATCCCGTCACCGGGTCCGTCCGGGTGCGGGGCCACAACCTGGATGGCGATCGGCAGGCGGACCTGAGTGTGCACGGCGGCCCGTGGAAGGCGGTCTACGCGTATCCGTCCGAGCACTACGCCTACTGGCGTGAGGAGTTACCCGAGGCGGACCTCCCCTGGGGCGCTTTTGGTGAGAACCTCACCACCGTCGGGCTGGATGAGTCGTTGCGGATCGGTGACGTGATCGCGATCGGCACCGCCACGTTCGCCGTCACGGAGCCCCGCCTACCATGCTCGAAGCTGGCCGTCCGCTTCGCGCGCCCGGACATGCCAAAGCGGTTTCTGGCGAGCCGTCGCTCGGGGTTCTATTTGCGCGTCGTGGGCGAGGGGGAGCTGGCTGCCGGCGACCCGATCCACTGCCTCGAGAGGGGCGTCGACGACGTGACGGTTGCGGATGTCGTCGAGTTGTTCGCGGAGGAGCGCGACGACCGGCAACTCCTCCAGCGCGCCGTCGACGCAGCCGCTCTGCGCCCAAAGTGGCGGGAGCGGTTCGCCACCCGGCTACGCGCGGTCGAAGGAGCCGAGCCGTAATGGACCCAGGGCGCGCCCGTATCGCTTGCATCGGCGGGATCAGCCTCGATCGAAAGCTCCACGCGATCCTCGGTGTCCGCTTTGGCACGTCGAACCCGGTGACCGGATCGGTGGCGCCCGGGGGCGTGGCGCGGAACGTCGCCCACGGTCTGGCCCGTCTCGGTTGTTCGGTCTCGCTGTTCTCCGCTGTCGGGGACGACGCGCCCGGCGAGGGCTTGCTGGACGAGCTGCGCGCGGACGGCGTGGACATTTCGGGAGTGAAGCGTTCCGCGCGACACCCGACGGCGAGCTATACGGCGGTGCTCGAGCCGGACGGACGGCTGGCGATCGGGCTCGCCGACATGGAGATCTCCACGACCCTGGACGCGGCCTGGGCCGCGGAGATCCTGCCCCGGATCGCGGGGGCGGACTACTGGTTCGTGGATGCCAACCTCCCGGCCGCGACCCTGGAGCGACTGCTGAGCCGCCCGCCGGTAGCGGCCAGGGTCGTGGCCGACCCCGTCTCCGTGGCGAAGGCAAGGCGACTCATCCCGGTTCTTCCCGCGATCCACGCGCTGTTCCCCGATCGAGAGGAGGCGCTGGCGATGGCTCGAGCGGGAGGTGCGCCGGCAGCCGTGGAGATGGTTTCCGGGACGCGAGCGCGCCAACGGACGAGAGGGGTGCGTCCCGAAGCCGATGAGGTGATCGCGGCCGCCGCCGCGTTGCGTGACCTGGGAGCGAGCACCGTCGTCGTTTCCCTGGGCGCCGAGGGCGTCTACATGGATGATGGTGAGCGGCGCGAAGCGGTGCCGGCGATCACGCCCGCGCGTGTCGCCGACGTGACGGGGGCGGGGGATGCGCTCGTCGCCGGTTACCTGTATGGGCTGTCGTCCGAGGCGGCTGATCCGCTCCGACTGGGGCTCGCGGCTGCGAGCCTCGCGGTCGAGGGAACCGGGTCGTGGGCAACGGACCTGACACCGGAGCAGGTGCACGCCCGAGCGGATACAACCCCTGTGGTTCCGCCGCCGTCCAACTCACGATAGGATAAGCTGGTGGTGTTGGGGGGATGCCTGGTCTTCTTGCTGGGCGCAGGTGACGTTGCAGCGCAAGCCAGGGTAGGCGCCCAGGCGAGCTATGGAACCGACTCCGAAATCGGGATCGGGGGCCGCCTGATGGTCGGGTTGCCCGCCATTCCCGGGCTCGGGGTGATCGGGAGCTTCGACTACTTCTTCCCGGGCACGGTGGACGCGAGCGGCGTCGGCATCGACCTCGACGCCGACTACTGGGAGATCAACGGGAACCTCTTCTACGCGTTCCCCGTGAGCGGGGCGAGCATCGAGCCGTACTTCGGGGCGGGTCTGAACCTGGCGACCGCCTCGCTGAATGGAACGAGTGGCGGAGAAACCGTCGATGACAGCCAGACCGAGCTGGCGCTCAACCTGCTGGCCGGCTTCGAGTTTCAGATGACCGGTCTCTCCCCCTTCGTCGAAATCCGGGTCGAGCTGGGGAGCGATGAGGACTTCTTCATTCGAGGAGACAGTCAGGTCGTCGTGACGGGTGGGTTCCTGTTCCCGTAGCGGGCCGGCCCTGCTCCGAGGCGGGTCCCTCCCCCCCTGAGGACCGAGACAGCCATCGAAGCATCAGATACGGAGACCGGAGCCACCCGATAGTGGCGACGGTCTCCGTGACACATCCAGCATGAGCGACACACTCGAGATCCACCCATCGGTCCGGGAGGCGCTGGCGTCGGGCGCGCCCGTCGTCGCGCTCGAATCCACCGTCATCGCCCACGGGCTTCCCGCGCCCCGCAACGTTCAGGTCGCTGAGCGCCTGGAGGCTGTCATCAGGGAGGCGGGTGCGACCCCCGCCACCGTCGGCCTGCTCGACGGCCGCGCGGTCATCGGTCTCACCCAGGATCAGATCGGGAGACTCGCTGCCTCAGGAACCTCACGCTCGGCGGCCCCGGCCGACAATGCGGAGAGCGAGCAGGTAGCCAAGGTCAGCCTGCGCGATATCGGGCCGGTGCTCGCCGCCGGCCGCGTGGGAGCTACGACTGTCGCTTCCACCGCACATCTCGCGGCGCGGGCGGGCATCCGTGTGTTCAGCACCGGGGGGATCGGAGGCGTGCACCGCGGGGGTGAGACGTCGCTCGACATCTCGGCCGACCTCCTCGTACTGGCTCGAACCCCGATCGCCGTCGTGTGTGCCGGCGCGAAGGCGATCCTCGATCTCGGGCGTACCCTGGAGGTGCTCGAGACAGCCGGCGTGCCCGTGGTCGGGTACCGCACGCGCGAGTTTCCCGCGTTCTACACGCGCGAGACCGGGCTCCCACTCGAACACCAGGTCGACTCGCCCGAGGATGCAGCGCATTTGCTGGGCGCGCACTGGGGCATGGGGCTGGAGACAGGGGTCGTCCTGTGCAACCCGCCCGCCGCCGAGTCCGCTTTGCTTCGCGCCGAGGTCGAGGTCTGGATCGCCCGCGCGGACAGCGAGGCCGCGACCGCCGGTGTGGGAGGGAACGAACTGACTCCGTGGCTTCTGGCTCGGCTCGCCGAGCTCAGTGGCGGGCGTACGGTGGAAGCCAACGTCGCTCTTCTGGAGGACAACGCGCGTCTGGCCGCGCGGGTCGCGGTGGCGCTGGCCGCGTAGGCTAGCGGGTGGTTGGCGGCCCAGGCTAGCGGGGTGTGGCCGTGA
>JBDHHV010000034.1:0-26858 GCA_039589195.1 Gemmatimonadota bacterium
GGTGATCTCCGAGGAGCTGGGCTTCAAGCTCGAGAACGCGGTCTTGAGCGATCTGGGCTCGGCCAAGCGCGTCGTGATCGACAAGGACAACACGACGATCGTCGACGGCGCCGGAGAGGAGGACGCCATCACGGGTCGGATCAGTGAGATCAAAGTCGCGATCGACAAGTCGACGTCCGACTACGACCGTGAGAAGCTCCAGGAGCGGCTGGCGAAGCTGGCCGGCGGTGTCGCCGTGATCAACGTGGGTGCGGCCACCGAGACCGAGATGAAGGAGAAGAAAGCTCGCGTCGAGGACGCGCTGCACGCGACGCGCGCGGCGGTCGAGGAAGGGATCGTGCCCGGTGGCGGCGTGGCCCTCCTGTGGTGCCAGACCGCGCTGGCGGATCTCAAGAGCAAGGACCCGGACGAGCTGATCGGGATCCAGATCGTGCGACGCGCGCTCGAGGAGCCGATCCGGCAGATCGCGCAGAACGCGGGTGCCGAGGGATCGATCGTCGTGGAGAAGGTTCGTGTGAACGAGGATCTGAATTTCGGCTACAACGCCGCGACCGATAAGTACGAGAACCTGGTCAAGGCGGGCGTGATCGACCCGACAAAGGTCACGCGCACGGCACTCCAGAACGCCGCTTCGATCGCGGGCCTGCTCCTCACCACCGAGGCGGTGGTCGTCGAGAGGCCCGAGGACGAGAAGGCCATGCCGATGCCCGGTGGCGGCGGCGGCATGGGCGGCATGTACTAGACACCCGTCGTATCGGGTGTACAGGGGCGGATGCCCCTTGCAGCAGGAAGCCAGGGCCCGGCCAAGCGCCGGGCCTTGGCACATCTACCCCGGGACGGCGAGATTCCCGGCGCTCGTGGCGGAGACACGCATGCCGCGCGAGCCGCCGCGGATCGCACGCGGGATCGAACCCGGGAGCCGGGAGCCGGGCGGGCCAGGCGGGCCAGGCGGCTGTCACGTCGCGAATGACCCGCGCGTTCTTGGACGGCAGGGAGCAGCGAATGCCGGAACAGGCAACCAGGACTCACAGGCGGACTGCGCTCCGTTGGCCCGCGGTGGTGGCTCTGCTGGGTCTGGGGTGTGATGGTGGGACGGGGCTCGACTCGTCCTCGTGCGTGAACCGTTCTCTCGACCCGACGGTCGGGCTTCGGCTCGGCGTCCGTCTGCCAAGTCGGGCTTCGTTGGATCTTGGCGAGACGTGCGTGCTGCGTGGCTCCGATGCGCGATCCCTGGATCTCACCTCGGCCCGCGGGGCGCGGGAATACAGGCTGGCCGTCCAGAGCGCGAGCGAAGTTCCCGGGGCCGTGTCGTCCATGCGCCTCGCGATCCTCGGGCCGGATGCCCCCGCGCAAGCCACGGTCGTGCCTCCCGTGTCCCCAGCGCGAGCCCCGGGTGTCGCGGAGCTTGGTGCCGAGGCGGCCTCTCGCCTCGAGCTCGAGTTTCGAGCCCGCGCGCGGCGGGAGTTGGGTCGAGTGGGTGCGCGCGTGTATAGGCCCGGGGGCCCGGGGGAGGAGCGGCCCGGCCCGCCGGAGCCGGGACTGGCCCGCGCCCGCTCGGTTCCTCCAACCGTGGGTCAGCTCGTCACGTTTCGGAACAGCGTCTCTCCAGACCTCGATGTGGAGTGTGACCGGGACGAGCCGACCCCGGCCACGGTGCGAGCGGTCGGACAGAGGTTTGCGATCGCGGAAGACCTCACAGTCGCCGGACCCGTGAGCGACGCGGCGTACGCCTCGTTGCTCCAGGAGCTCGACGACGTCGTCTTCCCGGTGGACAGCGCGTACTTCGGCCCGCCTGCGGATCTGGATGGCAACGAGCGCGTGTGGGTGTTCTTCACCAGGATCGTGAATCGGGTCACGCCACCGGGCTCCAGCACGTTCGTCGTGGGCTTCTTCAACCCCAGCGATCTGGCGGATCGAGCGGACTGTGCCGCGAGCAACCAGGGAGAGGTCCTCTATCTGCTCGCCGCCGATCCGGGTGGGGTGTTCGCGGATCCCGTCACCCCCGCGTTCGCGATGACCAACGCGCGCGGGACCACGGCGCACGAGCTCCAGCACCTGCTCGCCGCGGAGCAACGAACCGTCTTTAACGATGGGACGTTGTTCGCCGACCTCGAGGATACCTGGCTGAGCGAAGGCCTGGCGCACACGGCTGAGACTATTGCCGGTCTCCAGCTCCAGGGGCTGTCTACGCGCTCCAACCTGTCATTCCTCGCGCTCGGGGGATTCGTCGCGCTCGGCGGACAGACCTCGACCTTCAACGCCTATCACCTCGCCAACTTCAGGCGGCTGAGCGAGTACCTGGCCGATCCGACCGGGACACTCGCTCTGGGGAATCCGGCCGGGAACGACCCCGGAGGGCTCCCGTCGCTCAAGATGCGGGGCTTCGGTTGGCTGTTCCTGCGTTGGTTGGGGGATCACTTCGGTCCCGGGTCCCCGGCCGGCATCCTGTCCGGCAGCGGAGAGGAGGCGCTGTTTCGTGAGCTGACCGACGGTGGCCCCGACCTCCTCACCGGGACCGCGAACGTGGAGCGCGCGGTGCAGGTCCTGGCTGGTGCGACCCAGTGGGGAGACCTGTTCGGCGAGTACGCCGTGGCGCCGATCGCAGACGACGATGTCCCGATCCAGGTACCCCAGAGACTGCAGATACGCAGCTTCGATTTGCGAGACATCTTTGGCGGGTTGCATGAAGCGTTACCCACCCTGTCGGAGTTCGGTGTCGAGTACCCTCTCGCAGCGGTCACCGAAACGCTCGCGCGGTCCACCAACAGGGCCTTCGACTTCGACCTTGGCGCCTCGACCGCCGGATACCTCATCCTGCGCAGTGATGGCCCGCATCCCGCGGTATCCATCCAGCTGACCACACCCACGGGAGCGGAAGTGCCGTTATCGGCCCGTCCGCAGCTCACGGTGGTGCGGACACGGTGACCTGCCGGCGGCGGCCTCAGTCATGCCGATGTGCCGGAGGAACAGAGTGGAGTGATCTGCGTTATATGGGTGGTCAGCTACCGGATCGAGCGGGGGAAGCGGTGGGCACGAGAGAGCAAAGGCATAACGCGTTGACGAAGTCGATAGGGCACCGGACTCGTGGGCGAGGCCCACGCGCGGCTTGGTTGCCGGTTCTGTTGGTCGTGGGTGCCGCCGGGTGCGGCGGTGACGGGCCGACGCCACCGCCACCGCCGCCACCACCTCCGCCGGGACCACCGCCAGCCGCGATCACGTTGAACATGGCGCAGGGTGAGCTCGTGACCCTGAGCGACGCGGCCGAGGTGCGCGCGTTCAAGCTGAGTGGCGCACCCGAAGCGCGGGAGTACGAAGTCATCGTGCACAGCGCGAGCAGGATCCCGGGATCGTCGAGCCCGGTATCACTGAGCGTGCGGGCCGAGGGCGCTTCGGCGAACATCGTGGGCACGAGCGTTCCACCGGTCCAGCGTAGCGCCGCGTCCCGCGCTCTCGAGCGTCAGGAGCAGGCGCTTCTCAGCGAGATGCGTCTGAAGGACAGGATGCGTGATGAGCTCCTTCGCGTGGGAGCCCGGCCGTACAGGGAGCGGTCCGGTACCGGGGGTCCGCGTCTCTCGCTCGCGGCGGCCGCGCCGCCGAGCCTGGGACAGAGACTGACGCTGAGCATGGCGGTCCAGCAGGACCTGACCGTGGACTGCAACAGCAGCAATACGATCACGGCAGAGGTCAAGCTCGTCGGCCAGAACTTCGCCCTGCTGGAGGACGTCCGTGTCGCCGGCAACTACTCGATGGCCGACTACCAGGAGCTCAACCAGGCGCTCGACGCCGTGGTCTTCCCGCTGGACGTCGAGTACTTCGGGAATCCCTCGGACATCGACGGGAACCAGCGCGTGCTCGTCTTGTTCACCGCCTCGGTGAACGAGCTGACCGAAGCGGGGAGCGGGTCGTTCATCGCCGGGTTCTTTTTCTCGGGCGATGTCGCGGAACAGGCCACGTGCCCGGCCGGCAACGAGTCCGAGCTGCTCTACCTGCAGGCCCCCGATCCGTCCGGCCAATTCGGCGACCCGGTAGACGTCGAGTTCGCCAAGCGGGTCGCCAAGGGGACGGTGTCGCACGAGTTCCTTCACCTGCTGAACACGGTCCAGCGCACGGTCATCGGAAACGGCGATTTCTCGGACCTGGACGATTCCTGGTCGGACGAGGGTCTGGCGCACATCGCGGAAGAGATCAGCGGGCTCGCGCTGGCCAATCTCGCGGTCCGAGCGAACTTGAACTTCGAGGAGACGGTACCGACCCAGGCCGCGCTGGACGCTTTCAACGCGTACCACCTGTTCAACTTCTCGCGCTTCGGCGACTTCCTGAACAACCCGAGCGGAACACTGGCTCTGGGCGAGTCGGGGGGTGGCGATCCCGGCGGATCACAGTCGCTCGAGATGCGTGGGTTCGCGTGGGGCTTCCTGCGATGGCTGGCAGACCAGTACGGCCCGGCGACACCCGCCGGGATTCTCCCCGGGAGCGCGGAATACCTCTTGTTCCAGGAGCTGTCGAGTGGCGGCCCGAATTACCTGCGGGGGACCTCGAACGTGGTCCGTGCGGTCCAGGTCGTGTCCGGGCAGTCGAGGAGCTGGGAGCAGTTGATCGGGGAGTACCTGTCGGCGGTGGTCGCCGACGATAACGGGAGCGGACTCGATCCGAGCTCGCAGTTCCTGACGTGGAACATGCGGGAACTGTACCTCGGGCTCAACCAGAGCAATCTCGGCACCAATCCGCCGTTCGAGAAGCCGTATCCTCTGACGCCGATGCAGATCACCCTGAACTCGACGACGAACACCTCGCCCAACTTCACCCTGCGCTCGTCGACGGGTCGCTATTTCACGCTGCAGAGCGCGGGGACCACACCGGACGTAGTTCTCGAGATCACGACCCAGTCGGGGGCCGACGTGCCGGGGTCCGTCCGCGCGCAGGTCACGATCCTCCGAGTCCGGTAATGGGGTGAGCCCCACCGGGCGGACAGCCGCCCACGCGCGGCTTCTTCTTCCGTTGGGCCTTGTGCTCGGAGCCGCAGCCTGCACGAGCGAAGCCCGAGTGAACAGCGACATCGGCTACGTCGGTCAGATCGGACCCGAGGCGGTGGAGGGGCTCGTGCGGCGGGTGGGGAACGAGCCGTTCACGCGAACGATCGTCGATGGGGACGGGGGCGTGGTCATCGCGGGCCCCTACGAGCCCGAGCTGCAACGGCTGGTGGGGGCGGGGGTCCGCGTCACGGGGCGGTTGCTGACGGAAAGCGAGTTCCCGGGCCCCACGCTCGAGGCGACCTCGTACGAGATCGCATCAGTAGATGGGGAGCGTCCGTTACTTGGCACGCTGAATCGAGACGAGGACGGTTTCTACCTCGAGATGCGGGGCCGACGGCTCGCGCGCTTGATGTCCGTCTCGGAAGCCCTGGCCCAAAGCACCGGCGGTCTCATCTGGGTCATCCTCGACGCGAACGACGGCGTCGCGCGCTACGGGGTCCTGCGAGATCCCCCCGCACCGGGAGGCAGTTGAGCGCCGCTGTGATCGCTGAGCGATCTGCCTAGGCAGGCCCGTGATGACTCGCTAGCTTCTCTTACCTACTGCGACATTCTTCCATTCGATCATCGACGGGTAGGCCGATGAACGACCATTCCGAGATCTCGGTACGACTGCCGGACGGCTCTCCTGCGACCCTGTCGGAGGGGGCTACCGGTGCAGACCTGGCCGCCTCCATAGGATCGGGGCTCGCCCGCGCCGCCGTGGCGGCCCGGGTGGACGACGAGCTGGTCGATCTCGGTCGGCCGCTCCCCGACGGCGCGCGGGTGGCGATCGTCACGAGGAGCGATGACGATCCGGATGCGTTGTACGTGCTGCGGCACTCGGCCGCCCACACACTCGCTACCGCGGTGCGCGAGCTTCACCCCGGTGCGGGGATCGGCTTCGGTCCACCGATCGAGGAGGGCTTCTACTACGACTTCGCGGTCCCGGAGCCCTTTACGCCGGAGGACCTGGCGGAGATCGAAGGCCGCATGAGAGAGGTCGTCGAAGCCGGGCACCCGTTCGAGCGCCGGGAAGTATCCCGCGACGAGGCCGAGGAGCTGTTCTCGGACGACGCGCTGAAGCTGGAGCGGCTCGCCGAGATTCCCGAGGGTGAGACCATCTCCGTATACCGCGACGGGCCGTTCCTCGATCTGTGCCGCGGGCCACACGCCCCGAGCACGGGCGAGGTGAAGCACTTCAAGCTCCTGCACGCGGCCGGCGCGTACTGGCGGGGTGATGAGTCGCGGCAGATGCTCCAGCGGATCTATGGAACCGCGTTCTACACGAAGGATGCGCTCGCCGAGCACCTCCACCGCCTCGAGGAAGCGAAGAAGCGCGACCACCGCAAGCTGGGCCAGGAGCTCGACCTGTTCAGCATCCAGGACGACATCGGCCCGGGGCTCGTGTGCTGGCACCCGAAGGGGGCTCGCGTTCAGCTCACGCTGCGGCGGTGGATCGAGGACCTGCTCGACGCGCGCGGGTACGAGTTCGTGTTCACGCCACACGTCAGCAGCGAAGCGCTGTTCGAGCGCTCGGGCCACCTCGGGGCCTATGCCGAGAACATGTACCCGGGCATGCACGGCGACGGGGAGAAGGAATCGTACCGTGTGAAGCCCATGAATTGCCCGGGTCACACCGTCATCTACGCCGCCCGTCAGAGGAGCTACAGGGACCTCCCGCTGCGGTTGTCGGAGATCGGCAACGTGTACCGCTACGAGCGATCCGGAACCCTGCACGGGCTGTTGCGTGTTCGGATGCTGACCATGGACGACGGACACATCTTCTGCACACCCGAGCAGGTCGAGGACGAGATCTTCACCTGTCTCGATCTCGTGGAGGAGGTGATGACGGCGCTCGGGCTCTCGTACCGGTTCGATCTCGCGACGCGCCCCGATGACCCCGAGAAGCGCATCGGCTCCGACGAGGTGTGGGACCGAGCCGAAGCCGCGCTCCGGCAGGCGCTGGACCGGGTCGGGGTCGAGTACGGTGTCGACGAGGGAGGCGGGGCCTTCTACGGTCCGAAGATCGACATCAAGTTCGACGACGCGATCGGCCGAGAGTGGCAGGGGGCGACGATCCAGCTCGATTTCAATCTTCCGGAGCGGTTCGAGCTCGAATACATCGGTACGGACAACCAGCCGCACCGCCCGGTCATGATCCACCGAGCCATCTTCGGGACGTTGGAGCGGTTCACCGGGGTGCTGATCGAGCATTTTGCAGGCGCGTTTCCCGTGTGGCTCGCCCCCGAGCAGATCCGAGCGCTCCCGATCACGGATGATCAGACGGCACCGGCGGCCGAGATCGTCGAGCGGCTACTGGCGGCCGGCCTGCGAGCCGAGCTCGACGCGAGGTCGGACACGCTAGGCTACCGCATCCGGGATGGAGAATTGCACAAAGTGCCGTACTTGCTCGTGATCGGAGCGCGCGAGGTCGAATCTGAGACCGTGGCGGTGCGTGCGCGCGGGGCTGAGGAGAAACAGGTCGTCACGTCACTGGATGCGTTCGTGGAGAGGGTGACCTCAGAGGTCGCGGAGAAGGCTCTCGCGCCGTGACGGCTCGTTGACACCGCGGCGCGCGAGGTCTAATTTCGCGCCCAAATAGAGTCTAAAGCGGAGCCGCGAGCTCCCACCTCACGGCGCTTTCGCCGTCGCCCTGCGGGCGGACGCGAAATGCTGCTACCGGGTCAACACCAAACGCGCTGGAAGCCCCCCAGTAGGGCGTGGAGCGTGTACCCGGGCGGCTGTGCCGTACCGGGTTTTTCTGTTGGAAGAGAGGTGAAGTGAGTTCAGAAGAACTGAGAATCAACGATCGCATCCGCATCAGCCCGATACGACTCATCGATGAGGAGGGCGAGCAACTTGGAATTGTAGCGACGGACGAGGCGAGAAACATCGCTGTCGAGCGGGGTCTGGACCTGGTCGAGGTCGCGCCGAACTCTCGGCCGCCCGTCTGCCGCCTCATGGATTACGGGAAGTTCAAGTACGAGGAAGCGCGGAAGACCCGCGAGGCGAAGAAGAAGCAGCACATCATCCACGTCAAGGAAGTGAAGCTGCGCCCGAAGATCGAGGAGCACGACATCGACTTCAAGCTGCGCCACGCGCGCAGGTTCCTCGAAGAGGGTCACAAGGTGAAGTTCACGCTGATGTTCCGGGGGAGGGAAGTGACCCACCCGGAGTTGGGGGCCCGCGTCCTCGAGCGAGTATTGACCGAGCTCGAAGACATCGCGGGCGTCGAGTCCAACATCCGGCACGAGGGCCGAACGATGACGATGCTACTGGCTCCGCGTCGCTGAGATCAGAGAGAGACCAAATGCCGAAGCAAAAGACGAATCGGTCGGCTGCCAAACGGTTCCGAAGGACCGGTACCGGTAAGCTCCGCAGGCAGCGGGCCTACAGCAGCCACATCCTGACCAAGAAAAGCACCAAGCGGAAGCGACGCCTTCGCCAGGGAACACTGGTGGCGAAGGCCGATCACAAGCGCGTGAGACGATTGCTCGGCCGGTGATGGTCGATGACGGAAAGTAGGAGCCAGGAGGAACGGCCATGCCACGCGTAACGAGCAGCGTAGCCAGAAACCGTCGCAAGAAGAAGACGCTCAAGGAGGCGCGCGGCCAGTTCGGCGGGCGCTCGAAGCTGTATCGAACCGCGAAGAACTCGGTCGAGCGCGGCTGGGCCTACGCCTACCGCGACAGGCGCCGGCGCAAGCGAGACTTCCGCCGTTTGTGGATAGCGCGGATCAACGCGGCCGCGCGGTCGAACGGGTTGTCCTATTCGCGTTTCGTGAGCGGCCTCAAGACCGCCGGGGTCGAGTTGAACCGGAAGATGCTCGCGGATCTCGCGGTCCGTGATCCCGCAGCCTTTACCGAGCTCGCCGAGGTAGCCAAAGAGCACGCGCCATGAGCCCCGCCGGCACGTCCCTGCTCGATCGCCTGACGGAGATCGAGGAGCAGGGGCTGGCCGCGATCGGGAAGGCGGACAGCGCTTCCGCGTTGGAGACGGTCCGCATCGAGTTCCTGGGCCGCAGCGGCAGTCTCGCCGAAGCGTTTGGTGGGATAGGCACGGTCGAGCCGGAGCTTCGGCCGCGAGTCGGGCAGCGGGCCAACGCGGTGAAGCAGGCGCTGATCTCCGCTCACACCCATCGCGCGCGGGAGCTCGAGCGATCGGGGGCGCCGGAAGGTCAAGCCGAGCACGATCTGACTCTGCCGGGTCGACACCGGTGGGCGGGGGCCGTGCACCCCGTCACGCGCGTGATCGACGAGATCTGCGACATCTTCAGCGAACTGGGGTTCACCAAGATCCGAGGCCCCGAGATAGAGTCGGTGTGGTACAACTTCACCGCGCTCAACATCCCGCTCGATCACCCCGCTGCGGACATGATGGACACGTTCTACCTGGACGAGGGCGTGATCCTGCGTACCCATACATCCCCCGTCCAGGCACGCGTGATGGAAGAATATGAGCCTCCCGTGCGTGTCGTGGTGCCCGGGTTGGCGTACCGTCGTGACTCGTTCGACCCCTCTCACGCCCCGGCCTTCGAGCAGATCGAGGGGCTCGCCGTGGATGAGGGCATCGACTTCATCGAATTTCGCTCGACACTCGAGCACTTCGTGCGACGCTTCTTCGGGCCCGAGACGCGCAGTCGATTCCGTCCGGCCTTCTACCCGTTTACCGAGCCCTCCGCCGAGGTCGACGTCTCGTGCACGGTTTGCGGCGGGAGTGGTTGCTCTACCTGCAAGCGGACCGGATGGATCACGATCATGGGATGCGGGATGGTGGACCCGGCCGTGTACGAGAACGTGGGTTACGACCCCGAGAAGTACACCGGGTACGCGTTCGGGATGGGGCCCGCCCGCATCGCCATGGTGAGGCACGGAATCCCCGACATGCGGCTCCTTTACGAAGGGGATGTCGGCTTCCTGGAGCAGTTCTCGTGAACGTCTCCGTGAACTGGCTCCGTGAGTTGCTACCGGGGCTCTCCGAAGGAGTCGAAGAGCTCGCCCACCGCTTCAGCATGACGGCGGCGGCGGTCGAGTCGACCGATTCGGTGGGGGGCGCTCTCGAGGGGATCGTCGTGGCACAGGTGCTCGAGGCCGACCCACACCCCAACGCCGACCGCCTCACGCTATGCCGGGTCGATGCCGGCCATGAGGAACCGATCGACGTCGTGTGCGGTGCGCCGGTCGTGGAGAAGGGTGCGCTTTACCCCTACGTGCCCGCCGGCGCCACCCTCCCGGGCGGTTTCAGGATAGAGAGCCGGAAGATTCGCGGCGAGATGAGCCACGGCATGTTGTGCTCCGAGGCCGAACTGGAGCTCGGGCGCGACAAGGGCGGGATCATGCGCCTGCGGGACGGCCTCACGCCGGGACAGTCTCTCCCCGAGGTGCTCGGGCTCCCGGACGTCCGGCTGTCCCTCGATCTGAATCCGAACCGCGTTGACCTGGCGAGTCATGTCGGGGTCGCGCGCGAGCTGGTCCACGAAAGTTTGGCCGAGATCGTCCTGAGGGATTTCGGCGGTCCCGGGTGGAGTCCCGAATGGCAGGATGGGGAGCGCGAGGTCTCGGCGGTGGGCATGACGGTCGCGATCGATGCGCCCGACCGGTGTAGCCGGTATCTGGGCGCCGTGATCCGTGGCGTCACCGTGGGCCCGTCCCCCGCCTGGCTTACAGGACGACTCCTCGCGATCGGGGCGCGTCCGATCAACAACGTGGTCGATGCGACGAACTACGTGTTGTTCGAGCTGAACCAGCCGATCCACGCGTTCGACCTCCAGACGTTGAGTGGGTCGGAGATCCGTGTCCGGGCAGCCATGGCGGGCGAGCGGCTCCGGACACTGGATGGCGAAGATCGGACCCTGGACCCCTCGGTCACCTCGATCGCCGACCGCGATCGGTCGGTGGCACTCGCCGGTGTGATGGGTGGAGAGGACACGGAGGTGACGGATCGGACGAGCGATCTGCTCATCGAGTGTGCCGCGTTCGAGCCCGCGAGCGTTCGGGCGACGGGTCGCGCACTGACGCTCGGGACCGATGCGTCGTACCGCTTCGAACGTGGCATTGACGAGCATGGGCTCGAGGCCGCCTTGACGCGGTGCGTGGAGTTGATCCTCGCGGTAGCGGGTGGCGAGGCGGAGCCGAAGGGAATCCGGGTGGGTGCGACGGTCACCGACCTCCCCGCCATCCAGCTTCGACCTTCTCGCGTGAAGCAGGTGCTCGGCATCGACCCCGGGCCGGATGAGATCGAACGCTTGTTGGGGCCGATAGGATTCGAGCGCCAGGAACCTCTCGAGAAATCGGCGGAAGCCGGGACGAGCGGGCCCGCTCTCCGCTTCCAGATTCCCGGTTGGCGTCGTGACGTGACCCGTGAGATCGATCTCGTGGAGGAAGTAGCCCGTCGTTTCGGGTTCGAGAACTTCCCGCACCACGATCGGCGGTTCCGCCCCAGTGCCGTGCCGGACGATCCGGCGTGGAGCCAGGCCGACCGCGTTCGCGAGTTCTTCGTAGCGCGTGGGCTCGTGGAGGCTCGCAGCCTGAGCTTCATGCCCGAGCAACACCGTGGAAACCGCGCCGAGGTGGCGGTGCCGAATCCGCTGTCGGCCGAGGAGAGCTACCTGCGGGCGGCGCTCGTCCCCGTGTTGCTGCGCCGGGCGGAGCACAACTTCGCGCGCGGTCGCCGCGATATCCGCTTGTTCGAGATCGGGACCGTGTTCGGGTATGCGGACACGGAGCGAGACGCGGGAGAGCCGGGAGCCACCGCAGACGGCACGGAGCGTTTCCACGAGCAGCTCCGCGTTGGCGTGTTGATCAGCGGCGAACGGGATCCTGCACACTGGTCGACGGAGTCGGAAGATCTCGGTCTGTGGGACCTGAAGGGATTGGCGGCCGAGGCAGCGGAGCGCCTTTGTGACGCGACCCTCGAGCCAGTGCCTGACGGCAACGCGATAGCCGGACGTGCCGATGCCTGGTTGGACACGGAGCGTTTTCGGCTGGTCCGAGATGGGAAGACCCTGGGTGCGGCCGGTCGGGTGCGCGATGCCGCCGTGGACGCGCCGCCCTGGGGCAGCAGCGTTTGGGCGATGGAGTTCGACCTCGCGAGCGTGATTCTCGAGAGGACGACGGCCTACAGGCCGCTCTCCACATTCCCCGCGGTGCGGCGTGACCTGGCGGTGACCGTGCCGCTGAGCGCCGAGGCGCTCGCGATCGAAAGGGCGATTCGGGGCAGCGCCTCGGAGCTATTGGAGAGCATACGACTCTTTGACGTCTACGCAGGGGAGGGAATCGACGAGGGACAGAGGAGCCTCGCGTGGGCGTTTCGCTTCCGGGCCCGGGACCGTACGCTGACGGATCAGGAAGTGGACGCCGACATGACGGTCATCACATCGGCACTCGAGGAGCAGTTCGATGCCAGAATCCGAACAACTTGACGTGTCTGACAGGGTGAGCGAGGTGGACGCGATTCTCGATCGACTGAGCGCCGCCGCTGGGCGCGTGGCCTCGGAGCTCGAATCCGTCATGGAACGCGCGACGAAATGCGAGGTCGCCTACGAGAAGCTTCGCAAGGCGGTGCAGGGATCGGAAGGCGCGCCCGTTCCGGCCAATGTGGAGGAGCGGCTCGCCGAACTGAACGACGAGAACCGACGCTTGCGTGGCGTGCTCGATGAAGCCCATGCTCGCGCGAACCGGATCCGGACTCGACTCGAGGTCGTGGAGGACGAGTTATGAGCGCCCAGGATCGCAAAGCGGTCCGTGTCACGATTTTTGGTGAGGATTATCAGATCCGAACCGACCTCGGCGAGGAATACACCCGAGAGTGCGCTCGCTATGTGGACGACGCGATCCAGGCAGCCCACATCGGAGGGCACATCACCGAGCCCCACAAGGCCGCGATCCTCGCCGCGATGAAGATTACGGATGAGTTGTTTAGAGCCCGGGCGGAGGCTGCCGGGCTCGATCAGAAGGTGCGGGAGCGGCTGGCCGAAGTCACGGCCCGATTGGAAGGTGCCCTCAAGTCGTAGGACTCCGCGCGGGGCCGTCGCTTGCGGTGGGTGAAACGCCCCATCAACTTTGATCGCAGCAATGTCGTCTACGGTCTGCTGCAAACCCATGCTGGCGTGAGATATAGATTGCGAGGGCTCGATCGGTATGCCGACGGATCTTCGCTTCGAGGCGGTGCCTCGATCGACACGTGCCGGTGGACGATGTAGCCACCGGCTTTTTCTGTTTTTGGGGTGACGAGTTTCGCGCCACCCATCTTTTGATAGATCGTTGAGGTGCCGAGATGAACGTTGAAACCGTCGCGCTCATCGCGATCGCCGCCGCTGTCCTGGGCGCGTTCGTGGGCGCTCTGGCGGCACGAGTCGCGATTCGACGGCATCGCGGTAGGGTCGAACAGGACGCCCGGGCAGTCCTGGAGGCGGCACGGCGGGAGGCCGACGGAGTCCGGCGCTCCGCGGAGCTCGCCGGACGTGAGGAAGCACAGCTGCTCCGCGAGGAGTGGAGTCGCGAGGCCGAGCGACGGCGGACGGAGGTCGAGCGCCTCGAAACCCGCGCGATCGAGCGGGAGGAGCTGCTCGATCGAAAGCTGGAAATGTTGGACACTCGCGAGGTTCGACAGGACGAGCGTCGGGACGCCCTGGAGCGCGAGAAAGAGGAGCTGGAGACACGGAGCGCCAGTCTCGAGGATCGAGAAGGCGAGCTGCAGCGCCAGCTTGAAGCCCTTTCCGGCTTGAGCCGGGAGGACGCCCGCCGGCAGCTGGTCGGTCAGATCCGGGATGAAGCGCGCGCCGAGGCCGCTCAGCACGTGCGCGAGATGCGCGAGCGGGCCCGGCGGGATGCCGAACGGGAGGCCAAGAAGGTCATCTCGATGGCCATCCAGAAGCTGGCCGTGGATCACTCCTCCGAAGCGACCGTGTCCGTGGTCGCGTTGCCGAGCGACGACATGAAGGGCCGGATCATCGGCCGCGAGGGCAGGAACATCCGATCCTTCGAGGCGGCCACGGGTGTCGACGTCGTCGTCGATGACACACCGGAAGCCGTGATCCTATCGAGTTTCGACCCGATCCGGCGTGAAGTGGCACGAGTAGGGATGGAGCGGTTGGTCGCCGACGGACGGATTCACCCGGGCCGCATCGAGGAAGTCGTCGAAAAGGCGCGTGAAGATGTCAAGAAGTCGATGCAAGAGGCGGCCGAGGAGGTGCTGTACGAGCTCGGGATCCACGACCTGCACCCGAATCTGATCGAGGTGCTCGGCCACCTGAGATTCCGCACCAGCTACGGTCAGAATCAGCTCATGCACGGGCGCGAGGTGGCGTTGATCGCCGCCAACATGGCGTCCGAGCTCGGGCTGGACACGGCGCTCGTGAAGCGGATGGGGCTCTTGCACGACATCGGGAAGGGCCTGACTCACGAACAGGAAGGCAGCCACGTCGAGATCGGATACGAGCTCTGTAAGCGGTGCGAAGAAAGCGATGCGGTGTTGAACGCGATCCGGGCACACCACGGAGACGAGCCGGCCCGCTTCCCCGAGACTTTCCTCGTAACCGCGGCCGATGCGATCTCCGGAGCCCGGCCCGGCGCCCGCCGCGAGTCTTTCGAGCACTACGTGAAACGACTTCAAAAGCTGGAGGAGATCGCCAGCTCGTACGAAGGGGTCGAGAAGGTCTACGCGATTCAGGCGGGACGCGAAATCCGGATCATGGTCACGCCGGACAAGATCACCGATCAAGAGATGGAGCAGCTGAGCGAGAAGATCGCACGTAGGATCGAGAACGAGCTCCAGTACCCGGGGCAGATAAAGGTCGTCGTCGTACGGGAAACCCGCACAGTCGACTTCGCTCGCTGACGCGAGCGGGGCCGTCCCTGGAGGTTACATCATGGGAGCGAAGCTAATCGATGGTCGGGCGATCGCGGCGGAGATTCGAGCCGGCGTCGCGGAACGTACGGCCGGACTCGTGGAGGAAGGGGTGCGGCCCGGACTGGGTGTCGTCCTCGTCGGCGAGGACCCCGCATCGCAGGTCTACGTGCGGATGAAGACGCGTGCCTGCGAGGAAGCCGGGATCATGGCCCGGGACATCAAGCCCCCTGCGGACATCTCCCGTGAGGAACTGCTCGCCATCGTCGACGAGCTGAACGCAGACCCGGAGATCCACGGGATCCTGGTCCAGCTCCCGCTCCCGGACCACCTGGACGAGACCGAAGTGATGGAGCGAGTGCTCCCGGCGAAAGACGTCGACGGCTTCCACCCGACCAACGTGGGGCGCGTCGCGAGCGGCGATCCTCTCGCTTTCAGACCCGCCACGCCCGCCGGGATTCAACAACTCATCAAGCATACCGGTGTCGACCCGACCGGCCGGCACGCGGTCATCGTGGGGCGCTCCAACATCGTCGGCATGCCGATGGCCGCGATCCTGTTGCAGAAGGAACCATGGGCGAACGCCACGGTCACCGTGGCGCACAGCCGCACGCACGACCTCGGATCGATCACGCGGCAGGGAGAGATCTTGATCGTCGCGGTCGGGCGGCCCGAGATGGTGACGGGCGACATGGTCCGCGAGGGCGCGGTCGTGATCGACGTGGGTGTGAATCGCGTCGCGGACGACTCGACGGAAAAAGGCTACCGCCTCGTCGGTGACGTCGCGTTCGAGGAAGCGGCCGAGCGCGCCGCCTGGATCACCCCGGTTCCTGGAGGTGTCGGTCCGATGACGATCGCCATGCTCCTGCGCAACACGGTCGCGGCCGCCGCCCGCCAGCTCGAGATGCATGCGGGCGGGCGGCCGGTGGCGGCGGGATGAGCCCACGACGACAGTTTTCGCTGTTCGAAGGACGCGCACCCGATAACGCCGAGTCGGTCCTCGAGTCCGTCAGCGAGACCGAGAACTCCCTGATGGATCCGCCGGAGCGCTTGGCGGACGGCAAAGACCCCGAGAACCCCATCCCGGTCTCCACGCTCAACAGCGTGACGCGAGATCTTCTGGAGGGAACCTTCCACCCCCTGTGGGTCCTCGGCGAAGTCACGAACTGGCGTGTGGCCGCGTCCGGGCACCGCTACTTCAGCCTGCGGGACGACCGCGCCCAGATTCAATGCGTACTGTTCCAGGGTGACGCGCGGCGGCTTCCCACCGATCCCGAGGAGGGGATGGAGGTCTGCGCGTTCGGACAGGTCTCGCTATACCCGCAGCGAGGTCGGTATCAGCTCATCGTGCGCAACCTTCAGGCGAAAGGGGAGGGGTTGTGGCGACTGGCGTTCGAACGGCTCCGGCGGGCACTTCAAGACGAGGGCCTGCTGGATCCCGCCCGAAAACGGCCGCTGCCGGTGGTCCCCCGTCGGATCGGGATCGTCACGTCGCGCGGAGGCGCCGCGCTCAGAGACATCCTGACGATCGTACGGCGGCGCGCTTCCTGGACCAGCGTGCTGGTGCGGGACTGTCGGGTGCAGGGAGACGGTGCGGGCGTCGAGATATGCAGCGCCCTGGAAACGCTCGGAAGACACCCTGGCGTCGACTTGATCATCCTCACACGGGGCGGTGGGTCGGTCGAAGATCTGTGGTGCTTCAACGAGGAGAACGTGGCGCGCGCGGTGGCGGCGTGCCCGGTCCCGGTCGTCTCGGCGGTCGGGCACGAAATCGATGTGACGATCGTGGACCTCGTCGCCGATGTGCGCGCTCCGACCCCCTCCGCTGCCGCCGAGATGGCGGTCCCCGACGGGGACTCCCTGCGAGCCCGGATGCAGCGCTTTTCCGCCGGGCTCGTGATGGGGCTACGACGTCGCGGGCGTGACGGCGCGAAGCGCGCCGGGCGTCTGGAGGAACGCCTCCGCGTTTGCATGTCGCGCCGGCTGGAACGCGATGGGGCGCGGTGGCTGCGGCTGGCGGAGCGACTGGATGCGCTCAGCCCGCTGCGCACACTTCGACGCGGATACGCGGTACCGCTTTCCCCTGAAGGGTCGGTGCTCCGTACCACCGGGATGTTCGAGAAGGGAGAAGATTTCCGGCTCCGGGTGAGTGACGGGATGGTTCACTGCCGCACCGAGCGAGTCGAACCGGATGGGAGTAAATGATGCCCGAACCTCTTGACGACTTCGAGACGGCGCTTGCGGAGCTCGAGCGCATCGTGGCTGCACTCGACTCGGATGAGATCGGGCTCGACGAGGCTATGGCTCTCTTCGAAGAGGGGATCCTGCACGTCAACGCGGCGAACCGCCTGTTGGAAGAGACGCGCGGAAAAGTCGAGGAGCTCATCACGAAATCGACGGGCGAGCCAAACGAGGTCGAGTTCGATCCGTCCGAAGCCGAGGACGACTCCGGTGACGACGGGGACCGGTCCTGAGACCGGGACTTCCCAAGCGGAGCTCGCCGTGGCTCGGGAGACCGTCGACGTCGAGCTGGCGGCTTTCCTCGATGCGGAGCTTCGCGAGGCCCCACCGAGCGTGGCCGCGGCCCTGTGCCACGCGGTCCTGGGACCGGGCAAGCGGATCCGGCCGCTCCTCCTCGTGGCGTCCTACCGGGCCGCCGGGGGTGATTGGGGAGGCGCCCGGCCGCAACGGTCGGCGTCAGGGATCGCGTTGCTCGGGTGCAGTGTCGAGTTGGTCCACGCCTACTCGCTGATCCACGATGACCTTCCGTGCATGGATGATGATCTGGTGCGCCGTGGTCGCCCGACCCTGCACGTGGAATTCGGAGTCGAGACGGCGATCCTGGCCGGCGCGGCGCTAATGCCGCTCGCCATTCGGGCGATCGCGGTCGCCGGCGTGCGACTGCGGCTGGAGCCGGAGAGAATCGCCCGTCTGATTCGCGAGCTGACCGTAGCCGCGGGCGGATCCGGCATGGTTGGTGGCCAGCTCCGGGATCTGGACGCGGAGGGACGAACGGTGACCCGAGAGGACCTCGAGGAGATCCACCTCGGAAAGACCGCGAGGTTGATCGCCGCCGCATGTGTCATGGGGGCGGTCGCGGCGGGTGCCCCGCGGGAGACGGAGCGGCGGCTCGAGCGCTTCGGGCGGAACCTGGGGTTGGCGTTCCAGGTCGTGGATGACATCCTGGACGTCACCGGCTCGTCTCGAGAAATGGGTAAAGCCGGCGGAAGAGACGCGGCCCTGGGGAAGGCCACCGTGCCATCGATCATCGGTGTCCGAGAGGCCAGACGGATGGGGCGAGATCTGGCGGACCGGGCGAGACGGGAGCTGGCGGAGCTCGAGCACGCTGACCAACTGCGTGCGATGGTGCACCTCGTCGTCGAGCGGAAGAGCTAGAAGGCTTCTGAAGCATGCGTGTAGGCGTCGTCACAAACCGGTATTACCAGGGCATGGAGGAGCTCCTCGAGCGGCTTGTCGGGGTGGCCGGGCCGCTCGGGATGGAGCTCTATGTCGAAGAGGACCTGGCGAATTCGGTTCCGGGCTCCGCGGGTAAGCTCGAGGAATCGCTTGACGGACTCGACTGGGTCCTGACCCTCGGGGGCGACGGGACCTTCCTGCGAGGCGCACGAATTGCCGGTCCCCGCGGCCTCCGAGTCCTCGGCTGTAACCTGGGTCGGCTCGGATTCTTGACCGTGGTGGCGCGCGAGGAGTTGGATGACGCGCTCGAGGTGATCGCCTCAGGCACGTGCGGCGAGGAACAGCGCCTCGCGTTGCAGGTGACCGTCCGTCGTGAGGGCGAAGACCGGCCGGCCGAAACGGCGCCCAGCTACTATTCGGTCAATGACGCGGTCATTCACAAGAGCGGAACCGCGCGCCTGATCACGCTCCGCCTGTGGGCGGACGCCGAGCCGATCGGTCAATACAGTGCGGATGGCATCATCCTGGCGACCGCCACAGGCTCCACGGCGTACAGCCTATCGGCGGGCGGGCCGATCCTCGTCCCGACGATGGACGGCATCATCGCGACGCCGATCTCGCCTCACACGCTCGCGGTCCGCCCGGTAGTCTTACCGGCGACGACGAAGGTCACGGTCGAGCTCCTCTCGGGTCACGACGATCTGGCCCTGACGGTCGACGGACAGCCCGGGACGGATCTGAGCGCGCGAGACAGCGTGGAGGTAGCCTGCTCCGAACACCCCGTTCGACTCTTTCGACTCCCCGATTACAGCTTCTTCTCGGTCCTCAGGCGCAAGCTCCGGTGGGGCGATGTGCGCCCGAGCGACGTATAACCTCGGCGAGCTGCGAGTTCGGACCGATGCTGCGCGAGCTCCGTATCCGCGACCTCGCCGTCATCGACGAGCTGTCCCTCGAGCTCGGCGAGGGGCTCACGGTACTCAGCGGAGAGACCGGGACGGGCAAATCGATACTGGTGGAAGCCCTGTCGCTCCTCGTAGGGGAGCGGGCGTCCGCCGACTACATCCGCGCAGGAGCCGACCGGGCGCGTATCGAAGGTCGATTCGAGGTCGATGGCTGCGCCGATATCCTCGACCGCTGCGAGCGAGCCGGGATCGAAGTCGAGGATGGCTGGCTCGTCCTGAAGCGTGAGCTCCAACGGGAAGGTCGCCACCGCGCATGGATCAACTCCTCGCCGGCTACCACATCGCTCGTGCGGGAACTTGGCGACCGCCTCCTCG
The DNA here is from genome assembly GCA_039589195.1 of Gemmatimonadota bacterium. Lineage (GTDB taxonomy): Bacteria > Gemmatimonadota > Gemmatimonadetes > Palauibacterales > Palauibacteraceae > JBDHAC01. The sequence continues at coordinate 19,553 of JBDHHV010000034.1, forward strand.
ACCTCCACGGCCAGCACGAACACCAACGCCTGCTGCACCGGCCGGAGCAGCGGAGGATCCTCGATGCCTTCGGGGGTGCCACCGAGCTGTCGGCGCACGTGGCGGAAGAGTATCGGGGGCTGCGAGCCGTCGAGGAGCGCCTCGCGCAAGCGAGACGAAGAGCGTCGGAGGGCAGGGAGCGGGCCGATTACCTGCGCTTCAAGGCCGACGAAATCGAAGCGGCCGGCGTCGAACCGGACGAGGAGGGTCACCTCGAGCGAGACGCGAGGCGCCTGACTCACTCCGAGGAATTGCTCGCCGTAACCCGGGACCTGTACGACGGGATCTACGATGGAGAGGGATCGGTCGTGGACCGGCTCGGGCAGCTCTCCCAGTCTCTTGGCGAATTGACCCGCATCGACCCTGAGGGGCAGGCGTTCGAGGAGTTGCACGAGACGGCGCTTCGGGCGCTCGAGGAGCTGGGTCGCCGACTGGGCGAGTACCGGACGGATATAGAACATGATCCGGCGCGGCTCGGGCAGGTTCGCGAACGACTCGATGAGCTGTATCGCTTGAAGCGGAAATACGGCGAGAGTCTGGCCGAGGTCATCGCCGCCGGCCATGCGGCGCGTGCGGAGCTCACCTCGATCGAAGGGTCCGAGGACGAGATCGAGCGGCTCGAGGCGGAGCGCTCCGCGAGCACCGAGCGCCTGGAGGCCGGGGCCGGGCTCCTGAGCGAGGCGCGGGTCGCCGCCGCACGACGACTGGAGGAGATGGTCGGCCGGTCGCTCCCCGAGCTCGGTCTGGCGGGAGGCCGCTTCGCGGTCCACCTGGAGCCACAAGATGAGGTGGCGCCCGGGGGCAAGGAGCGCGTCGAGTTCCGCGTCTCGCTGAATCCGGGATTCGAGCCGGCGCCCCTCGCGCGGGTCGCTTCCGGAGGCGAGATGAGCCGCCTCATGCTCGCGCTCAAGACCGCCCTGGCGGAAGTCGACGAGGTGCCGATCTTGATCTTCGATGAGGTGGACGCTGGCATCGGGGGCGAAGTCGCCCATCGTGTCGCCGAACGGTTGGCGGGGGTCGCCGGCTCCCATCAAGTGCTCGTGGTGACCCACCTCGCGCAGATCGCGGCCCGGGCCACGGCCCACCTCTCGGTCGACAAGCTCACAGAGGGCGACCGCCCGCGGACTCGAGTGCAGTTGCTCGAGGGTGGCGACCGGGTTCGGGAGTTGGCTCGCATGTTGGGTGGGGATCCGGAGAGCGAGGTGTCACGCACCCACGCGGAGGAGCTACTGGACGCCCCGAGCGTCTGAACGGTGCGCGCGTCGACTGAGGAGCGCCGCTGCCCTAGAAGATCTTGATCGGCGCCTGCATGGTCACCGCCACGAGAAAGGAGGCAGGGGTCTGTCCCCCGGACCCCGAGGCGGCCCGCCTCGCCGTGATCGCGAAGCGCCAGGTGCTCACTCGGCGCTCGGCGTGTTCGAGTCGCTCTGCTCGCACGGCTTCCGGATCGGCTTCGGCGGCCGAGGGCCGAGATCTCGTCTCGGGGCGCCTGGTGGCCTCGCCAGGCTCGAACAACACCGTGAAGCCGAATCTGGTGCGGCGCTGCTCTGATTCGATCTCGAGGGCGGAGGCATCCTCGACCCCCGGGAGAGTCGGGCCGAACTCGTACCGGTCGACCGCTTTGCGCCACAACCCGTACTCCAACCCGAACCACAATCCTCCCGAGAGTTGGAACTGAGGCGCCAGCCGCACCTGTAGGTAATCGCCCAGATCGCGCCGCACGAGCGCCTGCGTTCCCTCGAACGCGTACGGCCGATCGGGGGGGCGGATGCGCAGGGTGAGCTCATCGGCCAGCTGGAGGCCGTACAACGCTGCGACACTGAGGAAGAACCGCTCTCCAAGGGCGATGTCCTGGTAAATCGCCAGCTCCACATCCTTCTGACCGCCTCCGATCGGAATCCCGATGAAATCAGAGGCGTCCTCGTAGGGAGGGAGGCTCGGGGAGCCCGATGGCAGCCGGACCTTGGCTCCGACGCTCGTGCGAAGCCGGAGGAAGCGGGCGTCGCTCGCGGGCGCCGCTTCCACTTGCGGCGTCAGCTCTCCCTCCTCGGGGGGCTCCGCCCCCGCCCCCTGGACCGGCAGGTTCTCCTCGCGGGGCTCCTTAGGTGGCTCCGCGGGCAGCCCTGCTGGTGGCTCATCCAATGGCTCCGTCCGGGTCGGAGAGTCCGAGGTGCGAGGGCGCGTGATCTGATCCAGGATGCCGAAGCGGGCCCCGAACTCGATCTCTCCAAGAGCCCAACCTCTCTCGCTCGCTCCTGGCACTTGCCCCGAAAGCGGCGCGTCGGTGAAGAAGCGTCCCAGGTCCGCGGTCGTCGCCAGCTCCGGGAGCGGGAGCGCCGGCAGGGTTACGTCGAAGAGCTCGAACCCCGCCACGAGGGAGTCCACGAACGAGGTCATCTGCATGCCGGCGGTGCTCAAGCCCGTCGGGATGAGCAACAGCTCCATGATGCGGCGCTCGAGGGCATCCGCGAACGCCGTAGCCCCGTTCCGGAGCCCGATCGCTGTCGATATGTCGCCCGGCGCGAGTGTACCCCCCGCGATTAACCCGTCGAGCGCAGCCACGGCTGTTCGGAACGTGGTGAAGAAGTCGGTCGGGATCGCGGTTGCCGCCGATAAGACGGTCGCGGATGCGGAATCGAAGGCGAACGAGGGCTCGACCTCGGCGAACGACAATGGGACCCGAGCTTCGAGGCTGACCCGATCCAGAAACCCGAGCTCGAAGCCGAGTTCGAGACGGCGTCGCTGCGTGTTGATCGTCCCGAACTCGAGGCTCCCCATCGAGAACTCGGCGGGGGTGACCGGATCGAACCCCAGCGCGGCCGCATCCGTGTTGAGTCCCTCGATCAGCGAAGTCGCTCCGGGGAACAGGCGATCGGCGAGCGGGCCGTCGAAGTCCTGGAACAGGGGCTCGCGATCCCCGTCCGCGATGTCCGGGCCGGGGCTGTCCTTCGCAAACTGGGAATCCCAGTTGAGCAGCGATCCCGTGAGGTCGAACCACAGCTCGCCCATCCGGGGCAGTCTGGCATCTCGAAACTGTCCCGTGAGCCCGTTGGGCCACGTGAGAGCCGCGAGAATCGCGAGGGTTGCCAGCGCTGCGCGGAGCGCCCTCCGGCCCGGCGGGGCGGGCCGCACGAGCGGCGGTCGCGGCAGGCGCCCGAATCGGCGTAACCGAATGTCCGAACGAGAGCTTCGGGGTTGCATGCGGCGAGTATAGAGCGGTGGGGGCGTGGGGGCGACCCCAGGACTGGGTTCGGGGGTAGAGAGTGTCCGCGCGAGGGCGATCCGGCCTTTACCGGTGGGCGAAAACCGATTACGCTTTCGTCCGTTCTGGCGCCGTGGCCGAGTGGCTAGGCAGGGGCCTGCAAAGCCCCCTACTCCGGTTCGAATCCGGACGGCGCCTTCTCTTCCATCGACCTCGAGCCAGCGGACCGGGAGGGGCGGCGGTGACACGGCGGCTCAACCTAGAAAACGCCCTCTCCCTACTGCTGGTCTTCATCCCCATCGCGTTGGTCCTCGAGTACGGCTGGCACGCCTCCGCCGTTGCCATCTTCGTCTGCTCCGCCCTCGCGATCATCCCCCTGGCCGGTCTGATGGGGAAGGCGACCGAGATGCTGGCGGCGAGGGTCGGTACGGGGCTGGGCGGCCTCCTCAACGCGACGTTCGGCAACGCCGCCGAGCTCATCATTGCGATCTTCGCCCTACGCGCCGGGCTTACCGATCTGGTGAAGGCGTCGCTCACGGGGTCCATCATCGGCAACGTCCTGCTCGTGTTCGGTCTCAGCGCTCTCCTGGGTGGCGTCCGGTATACGCGACAGGAGTTCAACCGGACCGCGGCGAGCCTGGGGTCCACGATGCTGCTCCTGAGCGCCATCGGGCTCGTCGTACCCGCCGTGTACCACCAGATCGCGCCCGCCGGGCCCGGCAGCGAGCAGTCCCTCAGCCTGACGATCTCAGTCGTTCTGATGGCTGCCTACGTGCTGGCGCTCGTATTCACGCTCCGCACGCACCAGCACCTGTACGTGGGCGAGCGCCACCACCATGGCGAAGGAGACGCAGGCGGGCACGCAGGAGGGGAGGACGCGTGGTCGGTCAGGAAGGCGCTGGGTCTGCTCCTCGGTTCGGCCGCGCTGGTCGGGCTGATGAGCGAGATTCTCGTAGGCGCCGCCGAGGAGGCCGCTCACACGCTCGGCATGAACGAGATCTTCGTCGGAGTCATCGTGGTCGCGCTCGTCGGAAATGCGGCGGAGCACTCCACCGCCGTGCTGATGGCACTCAAGAACAAGATGGACCTCTCGCTCCAGATCGCGGTCGGCTCTTCCGTCCAGATCGCGCTTTTCGTGGCACCGCTGCTGGTCTTCCTCAGCTACGCGATCGGGCCGGCGCCCATGGACCTGCGATTCACGTCGCTCGAGGTGGTAGCGGTGGCGCTGTCCGTTCTCGCGATCTCCAATATCGCGGACGATGGTGAGACGCACTGGATGGAAGGGGTCCTGCTGCTCGCCATCTACCTGATCCTCGGCCTGGTCTTCTTCTACCTGCCCGTCTGAGACCGGCCTCTTTCGGATACTCTTGCGCCGGGGTCACAAGGAGCGAGCGCTGGTTTCCCGAAGCTGTCTCCAGGCCGCCGGAACCCATGCGCCAACGCCGTCGTTCTAGCTGAGAACACCGAAAGCAACCAAACGGGAGTAGTGGGTGTCTTAAAGTTCGGACGGGCTGGGAAACAAATTTGGTCCCGAGTTCCGTATTACAGATAGATGCTCGGGTGAAGTCCGGCGGGAGGAGATTCCGGAGGCTGACCCGGGGCGAAAAAGAAAATGCCGGTGCGTCGCGGCACCCTCCTGTGGCAAGGACATGACGGCAATCACGCCGCTCAATACCGCGCGCACCGGCATTCTCTTGTCCCCAACCTATGCGGCTCGGCCGCTCACGGGCAATCAGCAGCGTTGTACTCGTAGGGCTTCCGACACCTCTCCAGCCTCACGCGGTCGGCGTCCGACCCTGGAAACCCTTGGGCACTGTCGCGGGCGTTTGGAACGCGGCATCGTACGCCAATTGGGAGTGACCCGAACGCAGGAGCTCCACCGATGGACATGGATCTCGTCGTCATCTTCGGGTTCGTCGCGACGATCGTCTTCATCATCACGGCGGGCATCGTGCTCTTCCCGATCGGGCGCAAGCTAGGCTTCTTCCTCGAGCAGGCGGCACGCGATCGGGTAGAGAGGCGGTTTCCATCCGCCGAGGATGCTCCGCAATTGACGCCTGGCGGATACGAAGAGCTCATTCACGCCCTGGGATCGCTCGAGACGCGAGTAGAGCAGATCGCCGAGCGTCAGGCCTTCGCCGAACAGCTAATGGGGTCGCGTACCCAGTCATCCATCCCGGATCCCTCGAGGGATGAGGAGTAGGCCCGGCGAGGCAAGGTTGCCCGGGCGAATGCCCCATCCTCGGTGCAGGCACCGCGGTTCCATCCCGAAGCTCGCGAATCGGCCCGTGCCACCTTACTAATCATAGCGTAGCGCCGGAGTGGCGGAACTGGCAGACGCGCCGGACTCAAAATCCGGTGGGACCTAGTCCCTTGAGGGTTCGAGTCCCTCCTCCGGCATCTCAAGACCCGGCTTTGTACTTAGCCGAGCTTGGGTCGCTATCGGTGGGACCCCACCGGCGCTTCTCGGTGCCAAGTTGGGTCGCGGCGTTGGGCGGCAGAGGAATCGGACGCGTCATCCGATCGGGGCATCAAAGTTGCCATGGATACCTGCTCACCCCTGCTCCCCCAGGATCTCCTCCAGCCGTTGCTGCGCGGCGCGTACGCGGGGCTGCAGCTCGTCGTCCGCATCGGCCCACAGCTCCACGAAGCTCGCGTAGTATCTCGCCGCGCTCTCGAGATCGCCGCGCTCGTCGTACAGCTGCGCGAGGCGCTCCAGGATCGGACCCAGGAAGTAGCGGTCGCCGGTAGGTCCCGCTTCCCCCGTGGCCGCGGTCCGGGAGGCCGACGGTGTGGATATGTACCGCTCGTAGACCGCGATCGCGGAGTCGGGCTGTCCGCCCCGGTCGAAGGACTCCCCCAACCCCGGCAACGGACAAAGCCGACAGCCTCCTACATCCGACCGACGGAACAGGTCGACCGCATCATCGTACCTGCCCTCGGCCAGGGCGATGTAGCCGCGGACTCGAAGCAGCCCGCTCTCACCCGCGGTCCCGGTTCCCCTATCTGGAGCCTCCACCTCGCGCTCGAACTCTGTCATGAGCTCGCGTGCTCGGTCTGGGTGGCCGGCTGTTGCGTACGCGGCGGCCACGTCCAGGTAAGGCCTGTCGAGTGGCGGGAGCGTGGAGAGCGGGTGGTGCTCCAAGGCAGCCTCCACCTTTCTTGATCCACCGATCGGCTCGTCCCGCAAAAGGATGTCCAGGTAGGCCTGCCAGGTCGAGTACCTCAATACCGTGCGAGCGTCCCCCCGCCCCTCGGCGCCATCAATCGCTGTGCGCTGGTACGCCTCGGCATCCCGTAGCTTGCCCGTAACGGCGGACACCGCGGCCATCCCGACCGCGTTCAGGCCTGTAGCGGCCCCCCCCCGCCTCGAAGCGCGCCGCTGCCGCTCCGTAGTCACCGGCGGCTGCTTCGACCCAACCGGCGTAGAGTCCGGTATTGGAGTCGCCCGGCCAGCGATCGTCGGCCGCGGCGATCGTCGCGCGTGCCTCCTCGAACTTGCCGAGGCTGGCTTGCGCCATGGCGAGGTTCGAGTATACGAAACGTCCCGCGGTGCCTGTCTGCACCGCTCGTTGGTAGAACTCCTCGGCGCGCTCGTAGTCCCGCATGACGGCGCTGATGACCGCGATGTTGTTCAGTGCTCCGACGTCTTCCGGATTCAGTGAGAGTCGACCTTCCCACGCGGTGATCGCCTTGGCCGGCTCGTGGGTGACCACCCGGTAGTAGTCGGCCATCACGGAGTACCTTTCGTACTCCGTCAGCCGGTCCCGGTACTCGAACGCTTTGGAGAGCGCGTCCCGTTGCCGTGCAGGCTGCCGGCCCATGTTGCCTAGCCTGATCGCGAGCGCCCTGTGCGCCATCGCGAAGGTCGTGTCCAGTCCGACGGCTTCTTCGAGAAGCGCCAGCTGACGCTCGTAGTCACCCGCTCCCGCAGCTTCCCTTGCCTGCGACAGTTTCCGGAGCGCCGCCAGATTCGATGTGGTCACCTGTGCCAAGGGCGGCTCGGCCCGCAGCGATCGAGCGGATTCGCCAATCCGCTCCCGGAGTTGCAGCGAAAGCTTGTCG
>JBDHHV010000035.1:0-25919 GCA_039589195.1 Gemmatimonadota bacterium
CGACGGCTACCGTTCGTTCGCAGGCCGGGTTCGTGGTGACGATCCCGCTCTGGAACGGGGCGCAGCGCGAGATCCAGGTCTCTCAGGCCCGCGTCCAACGCGACGTCGCTCGAACGCGTCGAGAGCAGGTGGAGCGTAGCGTGCGACGCGATGTGGTACAGGCCTACGCGACCTACAACACGGCCCGGGCGAGCGCCGAGCTGGCAGCACGTGCCGTCGTGGTGGCCACCGAGAACCTCAGGGTCCAGGAGAGCCGCTATCGGTCGGGTGCCACGACGATTCTGGACTTGATCACTGCACAGGTGGATCTTGCCGACGCCGAGGCGGTCCTGGTACAGGCTCGCTACGCGACGCGGTTGGCGCTCGCCGGTCTCGAGGCACTCCTCGGGCGGCGCCTGTTTCCCGATCGAATAGAGCCATGAGGAAAATAGATACCAAAAGGGCCCTGGTTGGAGGGCGAGTCACCGGGATCGCGGTCATCGGCCTATGCGTCGCATGCGCCGCGCTGTGGACGGCGTGCGGCGATGCGGAGGCCGAGGGCGGTGCGGGGGGGTTCGGTGGAGGGATGCCGCCGATGCCGGTGGACGTGGCCACGGCCGTGCAGGACACGGCGATCGATGAGATCACGGCGACGGGCGCGATCGAGGCGATCCAATCGATCGAACTTCGACCCGAGGTGGACGGTCGCATCGTGGAGATCTACGTCCGCGAGGGCGTGGAGGTCTCGCGCGGGAGGGCGCTGTTCAAGGTCGATGATGCCGAGCTGACGGCGCAGGTGGCGCGGCTCGAAGCGGAGCGGGACCTGGCGGCTCAGGCGTTGGCCCGCGCGCGCGCGCTCCTGGCTGAGGACGCCACATCGCAGGCGGAGCTGGAGGGGGCGGAAGCGCGCGCCCGAAGCTCGCAGGCGGATCTCGATCTGACGCAGCTCCGACTCGACCGGACGGTCGTTCGGGCGCCGTTCGCGGGCGTCGTGGGTGAGCGGCTGGTCAGTCTGGGGGACTACGTCACCTCGGCGACTCGCCTCGTCACCTTACAGACGGTGAATCCGCAGCGTGCGGCGTTCGAAGTGCCGGAGCGGTACGCGGAGCGTCTCGCCGTAGGGCAGCAGGTCAAGTTCGGTGTGGCGGCGGTCCGAGGGCGCACGTTCACGGGCAACGTCGACTTCGTCGACCCCAGCGTTCGGTTCCCGGCGCGCACCATCTTGGTGAAGGCCGTAGTGCCGAATCGCGAGCGCGTGCTGCAGGCCGGTATGTTCATCGAGGCGAGACTGGCGACCGAGGTGCGGCCCGATGCGGTGATGATTCCCGAGGATGCGATCCTGCCGCTCGAGATGGGGTTCTTCGTTTGGGTGGTCACACCGGAGGGGCAGGCCACGCGGCGCGAAGTGGAGCTCGGGATCCGAGCCCCCGGCCGCGTGGAGATCCTGAGCGGTGTCGAGATCGGCGAGCAGGTCGTGACCGGCGGTCTTGAGCGATTGTCCGAAGGCGCGCCCGTGATGCCGCGGCAGCCGATTCAAGGCGAGCTGGTCGGTCAGGAAGGGTCACCCGGGGGCGAGGAACAGCCGGCAGGCGAGGAAGAGCCGTCACCGGAGGGAGAGCCGCCCGGAGAGCCGCCCCCCGGCGACGAGACCGGCGACTAGCGACCTGCCCGGCTCCAGGCGCCCCCCGGCGTGAGATCCGCGCCGGGGCCCCCGGATCAACGATCCGGAGGCATCTCGCAGTCCTCCCTTTGAGACGTGTCCGCGAGCGCGACGATCTTCCAGCCATCGTCCGTGCGGGCGAGCATGAACGCATCCACGCCACAGTGCGAGAACTCCCCGTCCAGATAGAAGGCGTACTTGACCCACACGGTCGCCAGGTTGTCGCGGACCTGGACGACGGGATCCCACACGGGCTCGTCCCACACCTCGGTCCCGCCACCTACGGCATTGATGAATCCATCGGTGCCGTTCACGCGGACCGCCCCGTCTCCGCCCGGCTGGGGCGCCCGGAACATCTGTGCGGATTCGTGGAACACGCCGCCGACAACGGCGGCATCGCGCGCCCGCATCCCGTCGAACAGCGTGTGGACCACCTGAAGCACCGCTTCCCGGTCGGCTTCGGCTTCCTGCCCGAGCGCCGGCGTGACGGCCGTAAACAGGGCGGCAAGGGTCGCCCACGACATGGTGCGAAACGAACGGATCATCTTCCTTCCTTTCCCATTGGACCCGGAGGGCCGCCGTGTTATAATCGCGCGCGGCATGCTACCCCTCCGAGGCTCTCGCGGCCGAAACCCGAGGTTGAAAGACCGCGCGCTAGATTCGCTCCGGTTCTTCGACTGTGCGTGCGTCCCGAACGTTGCCCGTATTGAGGGTCGACTTCGGCTCGAAAAGCATGATATGGGTTTCTTCATCCGCACGAGGCTTGTGCTCGACGCCACGCGGTACGATGAAGAACTCCCCCGGCTCGAGCACGACCTCCCCACCTCTGAGCTCGATCACGAGGCGCCCGGCCAGAACCAGAAACAACTCATCCTCGTGCTCGTGGTGGTGCCACACGAACTCACCCCGCAGCTTGGCGAGCTTGACGTGCTGTCCGTTGAGATCGCCGACGATCTTCGGGCGCCAGTGCTCCTCGAACGTGGACAGCTTCCGAGCGAGATTGACCTTTTCCATGCGCGTTCTCCTGACGGTCGCCCGCCGCCGGCCCGTGCGTGGTTCCTGCGAGCCCCGCTCATAAAACAGCGTCGCGAGGTCGTTTCATGACGCCGCGCGCGCGCGCGCCTCGACCTTCCAACGGCGCCGAGGTCCTGACGCCGAAGGAGGGCGGCCTGGGGACCTTCGAAGGCGTCTTCACGCCCTCGATCCTCACGATCCTGGGCGTGATCATGTATCTGCGGCTCGGCTGGGTCGTAGGCAACGTCGGGCTCTCGCGGACGATGCTCATCGTGGTGATCTCGACGGGCATCACGTTCCTGACGGCGCTCTCGATCTCCGCGATCGCGACCGATCAACGAGTCCGGACCGGCGGCGCCTACTACATGATCAGCCGCTCGCTCGGTATCGAGGCCGGTGGCGCCGTGGGGATCCCGCTGTTCCTCGCCCAGGCCCTCTCCGTCGCGCTTTACACCGTGGGCTTCGCGGAGAGCGTAGTCGCCGTGTTCCCGTTGCTGGACCAGCGCGCGGTGGGACTCTTCGTGACGGCGCTGGTGGCCCTCCTCGCGATCACATCGACCCGCGCGGCTCTGCGCGCCCAGTACTTCATCATGGGCGCGATCGCCCTCTCGCTGCTCTCGCTGGCGGTCGGGCGCCCTCTGGATCCGGTCGCTGCCGGCGCCGCACCGGTCGCACCGCTGCCGATCGAGACGAGCTTCTGGCGGGTGTTCGCCGTCTTCTTCCCGGCCGTGACGGGCATTATGGCGGGCGTGAGTCTCTCGGGCGACCTACGGAACCCGGGGCGTGCGATACCGCGCGGAACGTTTGCGGCGATCGGTACGGGCTTTCTCATCTACATGGCGCTCCCCGTCATTCTGGCCGCGCGCGTCGACTCGACCACGTTGGTCTCGGACCCGCTCGTGATGCGGCGTATGGCCTTCTGGGGTGACGTGATTCTGCTCGGCATCTGGGGGGCGACGTTATCGAGCGCTGTCGGGAGTATCCTGGGCGCTCCACGCGTGCTCCAGGCGCTTGCGAGGGATCGGGTGTTGCCAAAGGGTCTGCGTTGGCTCGGAAGGGGCAGCGGACCGGAGGACAGTCCGCGAGTCGGGACGGCGTTTACGATGGGGCTCGCGCTCGCGGCCGTGTGGCTCGGCAACCTGAACGTGATCGCTCCGATCCTGACGATGTTCTTCCTCACCACGTACGGCGTGCTGAACGTCGCGGCCGGGATCGAGCGCTTCGTGCAGAGCCCTTCGTACCGGCCCACGTTCCGCGTGCACTGGTCGCTCTCACTCCTGGGGGCGGTGGCCTGTATCGCGGTGATGCTGGTGATCAACGCGGCTGCCACCGCAGTGGCCGTGGTCTTCACGCTCGGTGTCTTCCTGTGGCTGGAGCGTCGCGAGCTTACGGTCGCGTGGGGCGACGTCCGCCACGGCTTGTGGCTGGCGGTCACCCGCTCGGGTTTGATGCGCGTGCGGCCGACGGCCGACCCCAAGAACTGGCGACCGCACCTCCTCGTGCTCTCGGGATCCCCCACCCGGCGCTGGCACCTGATCGACCTGGCCACTGCGCTGACCCACAACCGCGCCCTGATGACGGTGTCCACGGTCGTTCCCAGCCGATCGATCACGATGGACCGTCGCCAGAAGCTGGAAGCCAGCATGAGGGAGTACTTGGCGCGGCGCGGCGTCCAGGCGCTGGTGCGCGTCATTCCGGCGAGCAACCCGTTCCTCGGTGCGGAGCAGATGGTGTCGATGTACGGGCTGGGGGCGCTCGTACCGAACACGGTGCTGCTGGGAGACACACAAGAGCCCGCTCACTCGGAGCGCTACGCTCGAATGATTCGCGTCTTCAACGGCGCCCGCCGGAACGTGATCATCGTGCGAGACGAGGCTCGAAGCGGGTTCGGGGCTCGGAAGCGGATCGACGTGTGGTGGGGGGGATTGAAGGGGAACGGGGGGCTGATGATGATTCTCGCCTACCTGCTCCAATCGAGTCTCCTTTGGCGCGGCGTCGAGGTGCGGATCAAGATGGTCGTCCCCAACGAAGCCGCGGCGCGTGGGGCGGAGGAGAACCTCGCCTCGATCGTCGAGCGGATTCGAACCGGAGCCAAGCACGAAGTGCTCGTGTCAGACGGGCGGCCGTTTGAATCGATCCTGCACGAGTCGTCCAGGGATGCGGACCTCGTACTGCTCGGGATGGCGGAGCCGGACGATGGTTTCGCCACCTACTTCGACGCGCTGCGCCACCGGACCCGCGGGCTGCCGACCACGATGTTCGTGCTCGCGGCGGAGGAGATCGGGTACGGTGAAGTCCTGCAATGAGACCAACCGGCATCCACCAATGAGAAAGGCCGGGACCCAGGGAGGATCCCGGCCGTCTCGCGCGACGCGCCCCGCTGCACGCCCGTCGGCGACTCGCTACAGAGAGGGAAGCTCGTAGCGCTCCAGCCAGTTGAAGTCGAACTCGTCCATTCGGATCAGATAGACGGTTCCATCGCCGAACGCCACCAGCTCCCGGTCCTCGGGAAGCCGCACGCGGGCCTTCAGGTTGCCATCCGCTCCGAAGACGTCGAAGGCGCGCGCCTCGCCCGCCGGTACGTGCCGCTCGACCCACGCATCCCCGGCCCGGCTCACCCGCACGCCGGAGCTACGGAACGCCGGCTTGGTCTCGGGCCACGCATAGCTGTCGATCGCCGACCCGCCACCTCGCCCACCGCGTGAGAACGAGGTCTGCCGCCGGCCGTTGTCGATGGATACCCCCACGCTGAGCCCGTTGGTGGCCAGGTCCTCGACCCACTCTTCCTTGTCCGCCGTGCGGATAGGCAATGGGCGGTAGGCCACCGGCTGTCCGCGCACCACCTGTCCGTCGGGGAGCACCCACTCGAGGCGATAGTCGTCCGCACGGACGATCGCGACCCGGCCGTCCCACGCCACCCCCCACGCGTCCTGGGGAGACAGGGGCACCTGCTGGATCTGGACGTTGTGATTGCCCGCGCCGCCCGACTCGGTTCGTTTCAGCTCCGGACCCTTGATCCTGCCCACGGCCTCCGTCTGACCGGTCTCGCGATCGAACCGTTTGACCGCGATGGAGTCGGTCATCCCCATACCCATGTCCTGAAAATAGACGCGACCCTCTCGATCGACTCCGCGTGGGAGAACGAACGAGGTCTGACGCATTCTCTGCTGTATCGCTTGCGGACTCTGCGATTCGGAGTCTCCCGGGGGAGCTTGCGCGATGGGTGTGGTTTCACCGAAAGACAGATCTGCGCCCAGCTCCGTGAGACGGCCGTTTCCGAGATCCACCAGAAGCGTCTTCCCATCGGGGAGCGCCCACAGGCCGTCGGGCAGCTGGTATTCGGCGGGTCCGCCGCCGATCCCCCCGATCGTGTCCGCGCCCCCGGCAAGATCCCATACGACCACCGCCTTCCCGAGACCGTCCGATACGAGCACTCGGCCGTCCGGGAGCTCACGCACGCCACGAACTGCCCCGAACCCATCGGGGAAAGTGGTGATGGGGTCACCCAGCGTGTGCTCGTGCACATCCTGAGATGCGGCCGGGTTCGTTTGCGCGAAAGACGTGACAGCGACCGCGAGCGCGGTCAGCGCGCACCTGCGGAAATGCATGACATGAGCCTCCGTTGCTTGGGGGTTGGCCACACGTCCGAAAGCGAACGCAACCGTGAGACGGCCGAACGCGCCGGCGGGTTGCCTGGCCTGCTAGATCTCCTCCGGCTCGTCCCAGGTCTGCTCCCAGAACGCATCCTCTTCGGTCCGGATCTCGCCCAGGTCCAGAGGCTCGGCCTCCCGGGTCCGGACCCGGCCCGAGTCCTCGATCTGCCGGACCAGCTCGTCCGTGACGGGTGCCGGCCCCCTGTCGCGACGGAGTCGCCGACGGGCGAGGAGGCCCGCCACGATGGCCAGCAGCGCGAACAGCAGGGCGAGGAGGCTGCCGGATCGCATGCTCAGTCGCGCCGCGCGGATTGGATCCTGGCGACCATACGTCTCGTGAGGGCACGCGGGATGAATCGCGGCGCTAGGGTGAGAGTCCGGTTGATGAACCCCGGGACCCTCACGGCGCGCCCCGAGCGCAGCGCCCGGTAGCCGATCTCCGCGACGCGGTCCGCGTCCATCCACCAGAGGTTCTCCATGAGCCTGGAGTCCTTCATCTCCGCGACGTCGTGGAACTCCGTGCGCGTGGGTCCCGGGCACAGGGCGGACACCCGTATCCCGCTTCCCCGCAACTCCTCCGAGAGCGCCTCGGAGAACGAGAGGACGTAAGCCTTGCTCGCGTAGTACACCGCCATGTCGGGTCCGGGTTGGAACGCGGCGGTGGAGGCCACGTTGAGAATGTAGCCTCGGCGGCGCGCCAGCATCCCGGGAAGAAGAAGACGCGTGATGGCCGTCAACGAGGTGATGTTGACCCGCAGCATCGTAGTCGTGCGCTCCAGGGCTGTCTCGGCGAACGGTCCCCAGGTGCCGAAGCCCGCGTTGTTGAGCAACATCTCGACCGGAGCGTCGGGTCCGAGTGCGTCCATCAGGCGCTCGGGTGCCTCCACGGTGGACAGGTCGAGCGGCACCACGAGCGGCTCCTGAGCGCCCGCGGCGCTCAGCTCGCCGGCCAGCTCCTCCAGCTTCGCGCGCCGGCGCGCCACCAGAACCGGCCGATACCCATCGGCTGCGGCGAGCCGGGCGAGCGAAACGCCGATCCCCGCCGAGGCTCCCGTGATGATCGCGAGCGGATCCGGCCCTTCGGAGCTCCGGGGGTGTGGGGAGCGCGCCATCCTAGTCGCCCACCTGGCGGTCGCTCGACGCGGCCTCCGGCTCCATCGCTCGGCGACCGAGCCGGTTCAGCTCGGCTTCCGCCGCAAGGTACCCGAACGAAGCCCAGCTTCCCGTGTCGAGCACACGCCGGAAGACTTGCTCCGCCTCCTCGGCCCGTCCGTTGTAGAGGTGCCAGTTGCCGATCCCGTAGCCGACGGTCGCGTCTCCGAGCGCGTCACCTTCGTCTCCCCACAGGCTCTCCGGGTCCAGCTCGCCTTTGTACATGAGGAGCAGCCGGTGATAGCTGTCATTCTCGATTACGTCGAGGTCGGGGTGTATCGGCTCGAGGACGCCCGCGGCCCCCGCATCGGCCTCGAGTCGCCTGAGCGTCATGTACAGCCAGTGCGAGGTAGCGACGAGCATGTCGGGGTTTCGCGACACCTCCATGCACATCCGGTACGCCGCCAACGCCCCCTGGAAATCGCCCTGGAGATAGCGGGCCAGGCCCAGGTGGTACCAGATGTTCGAGTGGAGCGTGCTGGTGGGAATATTTCGCGCGTTGGGTTGGCCATCGGGCTCGATCTCGTCGCCGGTGCCCGCGATCAGCTCGGCCGCGCGCTGAAGATCGTCGAGCGCTCGATCGAGTTGGCGCGTGCTGATGAACCGGTGTCCCCGGTGCCGATACATGCGTGGATCCCGGGGGTGCTTCGCGATGCCTTCCGTGTAGATCTCGATGGCCTCCCGATAGCGGCTCAGGTAGGCCGTCCTTCGACCCAGCCAGATGATCGCGTCCGCGTCGTCCGGGCCCGCCTCGTACGCCGCGCGCGCTCGAGCCAGCTCCCGGGTGCGTTCCGCCAGCACATCCGCGGGCAGCTCACCCGCGTACAGCGTGTCGCCCAGGAGAGAGACAGCCTCGGCGCCCTCGGGCAGCCGGGGCAGCTCCTGGCCGTCCGTGACGCAGCCGGCGAACAAGCCCATGCTCACGCTGGCGAACAGGCCCAGCCAGACGCCGGCGAACAGGCGGACGCTCATCCGCCCATCACCGTGGATTCTCGAGCTCATCGGTCTTCTCCCAGCGTACGGTACCAGTTCGCGAGCTCCGCACCGATCTCGTGCGGGTGATCTTCCTGAAGGAAGTGGATCCCTGCACCCAGATCCACGGTTTTCAGGCTGCTCAGGTTCTCGCGACACCACTCCACCACCGGGGGCGGGACTATGGCTCCCGGCGTGGCGTGGAAGAGCAGCTTTGGAAGCTCCGTCTCTCGGAGCCACATGTTGTAGGCTGCCACGGCCTCGACGACGTCGGGCGGTTCGCCTTCGATGGGGATCTCGTTCGGCCACCGCCAGACGGGCTTTCGACTCGCGGGCTCCAGATACGGCTCGCGGTAGCGATCCATCTCCGCATCGGTGAGCGTACGGAGAATCGCCCCTGGCAGCACCTGCTCCACGAAGACGTTCTGGTTGACGATCATCTCCCACCCCAGATCCGGTGTGCGGAAGGCCTGGAAGGTCTCCCGCGCCCCCGCGGGGAACTCGTCCCAGCTGGAGAGCGGGGTGATGATCGCTTCCATGAACGCGATGCCCTTTACGTTTTCCTCGTGGCGTGACGCGTAGTGGAATCCCAGACCCGAGCCCCAGTCGTGGACCACGAGCGTCACGTCCGCGAGTCCAAGCGCCGCGATGAATCCTTCGACGTATCTCACGTGATCGAAGAACCGATATTCGATGTCGGGCTTGTCCGATCTTCCCATACCGATCAAGTCGAGCGCGATGACGCGTCCGTACGGGGTCAAGTGGGGGATCACGTTGCGCCACAGGTAGGATGAGGTGGGGTTGCCGTGCAAAAAGAGGATGGGGTCTCCCTCACCCTCGTCGATGTAGTGCAACCGCGAGCCCTCCACCTCTACGAAGCGCGACTCGAACGGGAACTCGGCGGAGATCTGGCTCGATCCGGCGTCGGGTGTCGGCATGACGCTCTCCGTCTGATTGTCTTCGTTGCGTCCCGGCGCGGACTCTCCCGCGTCTCCGCAGCCGAGGAGCATGAGGGCGGAGAGCCAAAACCTCGAGGCCATCGCGGCCGTATGGCAGGTGGTGGAATGCATTGCCGGTCCTCCTTCCGCCCGCTTCCACGGACGCGTCACGAGGCGCATGCGCTTGCTGGGCACGGAGGCCCGACTCACGTTTTCCGTTTGGACACGAAACCTCAGCCGGAAACATCCGAACCCGAGGGCGAGATGACCGACGAAGTCAGCACGGAGACACGCACGGAGGAGCACAAAGTCCGGGGCGAGAACCTCGTGAGCAAGATCAAGGAGATCATCCATGAGGGGAACGTTCGCCGCATCAGCATCAAGAACGATGACGGCAAGGAACTGATCGAGATCCCTCTCACGCTCGGAGTCGTGGGAACGCTACTCCTGCCCGCCTGGGCCGCCGTAGGCGCGATCGCAGCGCTCGTCACGAACTGCTCCATCGTCGTGGAGCGTGAGGGCGAAGACTCGGAGGTGGTCGAGGAGACGGCGGAAGTGGAAGTAGAGTAGTCCCCACCCCCCGCAAGGTACCTGCCGCGGAGCGCCGGCCTCCCAGGTCGTAGTGCCGAGTTCTCCTTGACATCCTCCCTAGCATAAGTGTAGACTTACATAAGTGAGCACTTATCCTAAGGTTCTGGTTGCCCTCTCCGATCCGACGCGACGCGCCCTGTTCGAGAAGCTGCGTGCGCGTCCTCGCTCCGTGGGCGAGCTGGCCTCCGAGCTCCCGGTGAGCCAGCCCGCGGTGTCGCAGCATCTACGAGTGCTTCGAGAGGCCGGATTGGTGGAGTGGCAGGCGCTCGGAACGCGGCGGGTGTACCGGCCGCGGGCCGATGGCGTCCGGGCCTTACGGGCGTACGTGGAGTCGCTGTGGGATGACGTGCTGGAAGCCTTCAAGCTCGCCCAGGACGAGGCCGAAGCAGGGAAGCCAGGGCACGAGTGAGTCGAGTCGAATCAGGAGGTCATATGCCGGAGAGCACCGCTGAATCCAGGCTCGGAGAACCGCAGGACGAGGGCCTTTTCATCGAGAAGGAGGTGACGGTGCTTGGCACGGTCGAGTCGGCCTTTCAGCGATTCACGGAGGGGATCGGCTCGTGGTGGCCGCTCGCAACGCACGCGGTGAGCCCCGATGATGCGGACACCGTGATCTTCCAGACATGGGTCGGCGGCCGCATTTACGAGCGGCAAAAGGATGGGGCCGAGGCCACCTGGGGCACGGTCACGGCATGGGATCCACCCCGGCGGTTCGCCATGACCTGGCACCCGGGTGGCGACGCCGGGTCGGCCACGCGCCTCGAAGTGCAGTTCGACGAGGTAGAAGAGGGGACGCGTCTCCGGTTGCGGCACACCGGGTGGGAGGTGCTCGGAGAGGAAGCGACCGAGACATGCCGCCAGTACCACAAGGGTTGGGACCCCGTGCTCGCGCGCTTCGCGCTGGGCTCGGGCGGTCCACATTGATGTTTGATGCCGAGCTCCGAACGCCTGTGCTCGAGTCCTCGGACCCGTACACTATAGTCTAGCGCAATTCGACACTGACCCGCTCCCGAGGATCACCGTGAAACAGAACGGAAAATCGATCGCTACGCGTGTGGTGCACGCCGGCGCCGAGCCCACGCGAATCCGCGGGGCTGTCGTGACTCCGGTGTTCCAGTCCAGCACGTTCGAATACCACGGAGAGGACTACCACGACGTGGGCTATCTGCGGCTGAGCAACAGCCCCAATCATCTCGTGTTGGGCCGCCGCATCGCGGCGCTCGAGGGCACGGAGGCGGCGCTGTGCGCCGGGAGTGGCATGGCCGCGATCTCCGCGACGCTCATGACCGCCACGAGTGCGGGCGACCATCTCCTGGTCCAGGACTGTTTGTACGGCGGCACGACGGGGCTGCTACAGCACGAGCTGACCCGGTTCGGCGTGTCGCACACAGCGATCGATCCACAAGACCCGGGCTCCTGGGAGGCGCTGCTCACACCCACGACGAAGGCGATCTACGTCGAGACGCTCACGAATCCGCTCGTGCAAATGGCCGATCTCGAGGCGGTCGCCACGTTCGCAAGGGAACACGGCATTGTCTCGATCATCGACAACACGTTCGCGACACCCGTGAACTTCCGCCCGGCGGAGTTCGGCTTCGATCTGGTCCTCGAGAGCTGCACGAAGTACATGAACGGCCACAGCGACATCGTGGCCGGCTCGGTGGCCGGGTCGACCGATTGGATCCGGCGCATCAAGTTCACGCTGGACCACCTTGGGGGAAGTCTCGACCCGCACAGTTGTTTCCTTCTGGAGCGCGGGCTCAAGACCCTCGGGGTACGTGTGGCGCAGCAGAACGAGACCGCCGGCAGGATCGCGGGGTTCCTCGAGTCACACGCGGCCGTCGCGCGGGTGCACTATCCCGGTCTTCCTTCGCACCCACAGCACGAGCGGGCGGAGCGCCTGCTCGATGGCTTCGGCGGGATGCTGGCCTTCGAGATGGAGGGAGGCGTCGAGCCGGCCGAAGCGTTTCTGTCGCGCCTTACGATCCCGATCGTGGCCGTGAGCCTGGGCGGCGGCGAGTCGCTCATCGTGCGCCCGGCGGCGGCCATCCACGGCGACCTGTCTCCCGAAGAGCGCGCCCGGAGCGGGATCGGCGATGGCCTCATGCGCTTTTCGATCGGCCTCGAAGGCGCCGAGGATCTGATCGCCGATCTGGAGCAGGCGCTGGAAGCCACGGCCGTCCCGGTCTAGCACCAGCGTACGCGGACGCGGTAGTTGATGGTGGTCTCGCCGCGCGCGGGGACATCGACGCGGAAGCGGAAGGTGTGGGCGTCGAGCCGGGTGGCGCGGTGGGTGGAGGAGAGGATGTCCCAGTCGCCGCCGATGGGCTCGATGACATCGACCTCGACGTCGTCGTCCTTGTGGTTCCGGAGCTGGACCTCCCAGGTGGACTCGGACACACAGCTACCGAGCGCGGTCCAGTCCATCTGCCGTCGGTCGCCGACGACGTCGAAGGCGTCGCCCATGCGGATGCGGACGCGTTCGTCACGCGGGGTGTGGTCGATGCGGTCCTCGCCGATGAACTGCTGGGCGCCGGACTCGTCCTCCTTGTAGACGCGGACGATGCCGGCGGGGAGCGGCATGCCGAGGCGGTTGTCGTCGGCGTTCTCGAACTCGAGGCGGACGTCGACCTTCTGGTTGGAGACGACTTCGCCGTACTGGCCGCGGTAGTAGTGCTCGGCGCCGTAGAAGATGAGGCGCTTGTGGACGTCGAAGCCGGCGGCCTCGAGCAGGGTGACCTGCTTCTGCTCGTTGTTCTTGACCGTGGTGGGCCGCCCCAGCGTGTACAGGTGGTACTCGAAGAACCCCTCCTCCACGAATCCGGAACCCACCGCATCCGCCGCTTCCAAGCGGGCGTACTCCATCATCCGCTCGCGCCCGCCACTCAGGCGCTGGACGTCGCCGGCGACGAGCTTGAGGCGGGCGTTCTCGTACGTGGCGCCCGAGCCGTTGGTGAGCGTGACCCACCCGGTGAGGTTGGCCTCGTCATCGTCCTCGTCGACCACCATCACGTAGTCCGCCTTCCAGTTCAGGTTATTCGTGAGGTAGGAAGCCTCGAGCCGTTGTCGCTCGGCGTCGCTCTGCGCGAGCCACACGAGGGTGGGCTCGGCGATGAGGTTGTCGGGCACCTCGGGGAAGGCGATGCGGCCCGGGTAGTTGAACGTGATCTCATCGCCGATGCGGAGGATGGTGCCGTTGTTGACGGACAGCACCTCGGCTTCGACGACCTCCTCGCGTTCGGTCTCGGGGTTGAAGCGGTACACCTTCACCGTGCGGCCCACGTACTTTTCGAGCAGCTTCTGTGGGCTCAGCAGGTCGTACTGGTAGTTCTGCTCCAGCACCTGGAAGGGGGCGTTCAGCGACTGGATATGCACCGTCTCGGTCTGAATCGCAGACGCCACGTCCCCGAACTCGAGCTCGATCCGCCCGATCCCGACGAGGATGTTCCGGATCTCGCGCACGAGCCCGAAGTTCTGGTTGTACACCGTGATCGCCACCGATTCCCGGTCGGCGGCCGTCGAGCGGCCTCGCGGAGCGGTTCCCGTCAAGGTGGTATCGATCGCGCTCGCATCGGCTCTCACCGGCTCGATCGCGCGTGTGACGGCGCTCGCCTCGCCGACCCGGGCGTCGGCTCCCGCGGACGGGTGTCCCGTGGATACCATCGGACCGAGCGGTATCAACATCACACCCGCCGCCAGCGTGGGTCCCAGTCGTGTGAACCTCATTCCGTCCCCCCTTATTTCTGATCCCGTATTCTGGATCTCGCGCATATGTCGTCGTGGCGCGCCCAACGGCGCCTGCGATCGGGGTGACGAACGAAGCGGGAGGACTTGCACACTGGCGGCGTGCGCGGGCACGAGCAGGTCCCACAAAACGTTGCGGTGTAATCGGTTGGAAGATCCGATGCAGGGCGGACTACACTACCAACGGATGAGGGCGCTCCCCCATGTGAACCCCGAGCCGAAGGCGGTCAAACACAACAGATCGCCCCTCTTCAGCTTCCCCTCCTCGACGCATTCATGCAGGGCGATCGGTATGCTGGCGGCGGTCGTGTTCCCGTACCGCTGGATGTTGTTGTAGACCTGGTCGTCGGATAGTCCGAGCGACTTCTGGACGGCCTGCGAGATCCGCAGGTTGGCCTGGTGCGGGATCACCATGTCGACGTCGTCGATCGTGAGCCCGTTCGCCCCGAGCGCCTCGTGAACCGCCCCGGGCATCTTGACCACGGCGTGCTTGAAAACATCGCGACCCTGCATGGCGGGCCGCGTCAGTCCCCGGTCGATGTCCTCGTGGCTGATCAGCGGATCGCCCTTCGAGGCGGGAGCCTCGACCCACAGCTTCTCGGCATGACGGCCGTCGGCGTGGATGTGAACCGAGAGCACGGTGTGTCGGACCTCACCCTCGGTCGAGGTGATAATCACGGCGCCGGCGCCGTCTCCGAACAAGACCGCCGTATCTCGTCCCTCCGTGTTCCGGTGCAGACCCGTGGAATGAATCTCGGTCCCGACAAGGAGAATACGCTCGTACTGGCCCACCCGAATCCAGGCGTCGGCGACGGACAGGCCGTACAGAAAGCCGCTGCACTGATTGCGCACGTCGAGGCACGGAATGTCCTTGATCCCGAGCTTGCGCTGCAGGAACACCCCGGTGCCGGGGAAGAAGTAGTCCGGGCTCAACGTGGCGACGATGATGCAGTCGAGGTCGGCGGCCTCCAACCCGGCCCGCTCGAGGGCCATGTCGGCGGCTCGCTTGCCCAGGTCGGAGCCCGACTCGTCTCCCTCGACCCAGCGACGCTCGGCGATCCCAGACCGCTGCTGGATCCATTCATCCGATGTATCCATGAGACCGGCGAGCTCTGCGTTCGTCACGACGCGGTCGGGGACGCAGTAGCCCGTGGAAAAGATCTGTGTCTTACGCATGCTGTGTCCTACCCGCGTGGACAGGGTCCGTCAGGGCGTTTGGAGGCTGCTGAAGGACCCTGGCGGGTCGCGTTACGGACGCGACAGCCCTGGATCCAAGGCGGGGCGACGAGGGCATAGCCATAGCTACGTCGAGGAGCCCCAGGGGTACCCGCCCGAAGGGTGGGTCGGGAGACGGGGCTGTCCCGCCGTAACCGTCCTACTTGTGTGACCGCGCCACGCTTGATGATCGGCGCAGGGGGGTCGCGCAGTTGATCCATCGTCTCTCCTCCTCGCCGTAGCTTTGGCTACGACTCGTCGTCATTCCTTGCCTGAACCGCGCGAGAGGGGCACCCGCCGTAGGTGGGTCCGCGCGCGACCCACCAGGGTTCTTCCGCAGCCTCCTCATAGACGACGCGGGGGACGCTTTGTGGAACATGCGGACAACGTGACCGGTGGTACAGGGGCCGACGATTCGAGCGCCGACTGCGGCAAGTGGCTGAACGAGCACCTGCGCACGGCGCGTCCGGCCTTGTCGTCTTGTGTCGCGGAATCAGACGGTCGCAACTTGCCGTCGATCCCCTCGTACCAATACCCGCGACCGAGGAGACCACGATGCAGGTGTCCAGCCGGCGGCGATTCCTGAAGAACGCGATGGGCGGGGCGGCCGGGACCCTGGCGGCGCCGTCGTTCTTGAGAGCCACCGCCCCCGCGATCCCCGAAGTACCGGTGCGACCCCTCCCCACGCCTCCGGAGAGCGCGTCGGGGAACGAGCCCTTCTGGGAGCTGGTCAAGGAGCAGTTCCCGCTCGCGCCGGGGCTGATCCTGATGAACGCGGCGAATCTGTGTCCATCTCCCTACCCGGTGCAGGAGGCCGTCTTCCGGTTCACCCGCGACGTGGACGCGGACGCATCGTTTCAGAATCGGGCCAAGTTCGCCGACCTCAGGGAGGAGGCGCGGGCCGCGCTGGCCTCCTACCTGGGAGCTTCGCCGGAGGAGATCGCTATTCCCCGCAACACCTCCGAGGGGAACAACACGGTGTTGAACGGTCTCGAGCTGGGAACCAGCGACGAGGTCGTGATCTGGGACCAGAACCACCCCACGAACAACGTCTCGTGGGACGTACGCGCCGATCGGTGGGGGTTCGCGGTTCGCCGTGTGTCGACGCCACCGGCGCCATCCACCGCAGAGGAGCTGGTCGCGGCGTTCGAGGGTGCGTTCACGGAGCGCACCCGTGTGCTCGCCTTCAGTCACATCTCGAACGTTTCCGGGGTGGCGCTACCCGCCGAAGAGTTGTGCCGGCTGGCGCGATCAGCCGGTATCCTGACGCTCGTGGACGGCGCCCAGAGCTTCGGTGCGATGCGGGTCGATCTGCACGCGATGGGGTGTGACTTCTACACGGGGAGCGCGCACAAATGGTTCGTCGGCCCCAAGGAGGCCGGCGTGCTCTACGTGCGCGAGGAGCGCATCCCCGAGCTGTGGGCCAGCGACGTCGGTGTGGGGTGGGCCGGCGCTCTCGAGGGTGGGGCGCGCAAGTTCGACAACCTCGGCCAACGGGACGATGCCGCCGTCTCCGCGATGGGGACCGCGGTCCGTTTCCACGAGACGATTGGGGCAGGGCTGATCGAGGAGCGCGTGCGTGCGCTCGAGAGCCGTATCCGTGACGCGGCCCGCGAGCGGATCCCCGGCGTCGAGCTCCACACTTCGGACGATCCGAATCGGCGAGCGGGTGTCCTCGTGGTGCGAATTCCGGGAGCCGACCACCGTGACCTGTATCGCCGCCTGTACGAGGAGCACCGCATCGGGTGCGCGTTGCGGGGCGGCGAGTTCGAGGGCATTCGGCTGTGCCCGCACGTCTACAACACGATGGCGGAAGTGGAGCGTGTGGCGGACGCCATGGCCGGTTCGCTCACACGATAAGCGCACGCCGTGGGCTCACATCGCAGCGCTGGCACGCCCGCGTCGTGACTAGCGTGGGTCATCCACGAACACGGCGTCGATGTTCATGGTCGGCAGCGCCATGGCACGCAGCTTCGGTGCGGCCAGGGCCTCACGGGCTCCGGGTCCGACACGCCCCCGCACCCGGATCCGGAGGACCGCCTCGGACGGGGCTTCATCGATGATCCGGCGGATCCTGGCTTCGATCCCGTCGGTGTTCGCCTCGATCTCGTGCACGAGCATGGGTCGGGCCGGGAGCTCCTCGAACGACCAGCGAGCCACGTGGCCGGACCCCGGCGCCGGTTCGAGTGCCGGCTCGGGCGCCCCGGGCTCCAAATCCACGAGCATGTAGCCCTTCGGCTCGTCCTTTTCGGCGATCGAAGTGCGCTCGATCGAGCCCGGGTAGAACACGGGCGCCGCGAGCGGCCGTCTGCGCAGGTCGGCCGCGAGTAGCTGGTGACGGTGGATGTGGCCTGAGAAGACGGCCGCCAGCCCGGCAGGAATGTCCCGGCCACGTATGACATCCGGGGCATCCCGGAAGGTGTGGTCGGCGGGGCCCACGGTGGCGCCCTCGACGCACTGGTGCACGCAAAGCAGGCGAACGTCGGCTGCCTCGCGATCCCAGCCCGTCGAGCCCAGAGCCGCGGGAAACCGCCGGCGTATCCCCCGGTGCTCGTAGGGGAAGCCTGCCAGCCTCAGGCGAGTGCCCCGCACGTCGAGCGTGAACGAGCGTGGCCGGTCGAACAGATGGATCCTCGAGTGTGCGGCGAAGCGGGCATGGGGGACGCGAGAGCGTTCGTGGTTGCCCAGAACGACGAAGACGGGCACGCCGGCATCCGCCACACGTTTCAGCGGCTCGAATGCCTGGTACACGAGCGACGTCGGGACGCGAGAGCGATGAAGCACATCCCCGCCGTGGACGACGAGATCGACTTCCCCGCACAACGCAGGTGTCAGGGCACGTTCGTAGTTCGCGAAGAAATCGTGCCCGCGGCGACGACGCCGGACGCGGGGTCGTACGGGCAGGTCGAAGCCCAGATGCGTGTCGGCCAGCAGGAGCGCGCGTACCATGCGCTCCAACGTAGTGTGTTCGGTGTTTGTTCGGTAGACCGACCGGGATCTCGATCAGGCGTCCGGCAGCGGCGCTCCGCCGTCAGCCGTCCGTCGCGCCCCGCCTACAGCTCGCCGGCACCTATCGCCTTCACCGCGTAGTCACACGCCCGCGCGGTGAGCGCCATGTAGGTGAGAGACGGGTTCTGGCACGCGGATGAGGTCATCGCGGCGCCATCGACGACGAACAGGTTCTTGACGTCCCAGGCCTGGTTGAAGCCGTTCAGCACGGAGGTCTCCGGATCGCGCCCCATGCGGGCCGTCCCCATCTCGTGGATCGTGAGCCCCGGCGCCGTGATCTCGCTCGACATCTCCACGTCGATGCCACCGGCCGCCTCGAGCATCTCCGCCGCACGCTCGGCCGCGTCCCGCATCATGACCCGCTCGTTGTCGCTCCAGTCGCAGTTGATCCTGAGCACCGGGATCCCCCACGCATCTTCCACCTCGGGGTCCAGCTCCACGTAGTTCTCGTGTTGCGGCAGACACTCCCCGAAGGCACCCAGTTCCATCCGCCACGGCCCCTGCTGCATGAGCCTCGTCTTGAAATCCGCTCCGAAGCCGGTCTCCTCCATCCCTCGCGACCAGCCCGCGCGGGAGGGCCAGCCCTGGTACCCATAGCCGCGGAGGAAGTCGGCGGAGGGCTCGGTGACGTTTCGAAAACGTGGGACATAGATGCCGTTGGGCCGCCTTCCGGTGGACGTGTAAGCCTCCCACCCCTCGAAGATCGCCCCGGCTCCCGCGCTCATCGTGTGGTCCATGAGGTAGTGACCGAGGACGCCGCTCGAGTTTGCCAGCCCGTCAGGGAAATCAGCCGATGTCGAGTTGAGCAGGATGCGCGTCGATTCGAGCGCGGAGGCCGCGAGAAGGACGATCCGGCCGAAGAACTCCAACGGCTCGCGCGTTTCGCGGTCGATGACTCGAACACCCGTCGCACGCCCCGCGCTCGGGTCCCATATGACGCTGTGCACGACACTGTTCGGACGGAGCGTCATCCGTCCGGTCGCCTCGGCGGCGGGAAGCGTGGCGCTCAACGAGCTGAAGTAGCTGCGCGTGATGCACCCGCGCTCGCACGGACCGCAGTAATGACACGCCGCCCGGCCGTTGTGTGCGCGAGTGAGCACGGCGGATCGCCCAATCGTCATCCGGCGTGTCCGTCCAAAGTGACGCCCGATCGCATCGCGAACGACCTCCTCCACGCACGTCATCTCCATCGGGGGCAGGAATCGGCCATCGGGCAGTTGGGGTAGCCCTTCGGCGCGTCCGCTCACACCGATGAACTCTTCCACCTTGTCGTACCAGGGAGCCAGATCCGCATACCGGATCGGCCAATCGACACCGGTCCCATCCTTCAGGTTCGCCTCGAAATCGATGTCGCTCAGCCGATAGGACTGCCGCGCCCACATGATCGACCGCCCGCCGACCTGGCGGCCGCGGATCCACAGGAACGGCTTGTCTTCATCGTGTGTGTAGGGGTTCTCGTTGTCGTTTACGAAGAACTTCCGTCCCAGCTCGTCGCACGCGTAGCACTCCTTCTGGATCGGTTGCTCGGCGTCCAGCGCGCGACGGTCCCCCCACCCGCGGAAGGGCATCTGATAGGCGGGGACGTGCTCTACGTAGTCGCGCTCCGGCACGATCATCGGACCCGCCTCGAGAACCAGCGTGCGCAGGCCGGCTTCGGCGAGCTCCTTCGCCGCCCAACCTCCGGTGATGCCCGATCCGACCACGATCGCGTCGTACTCGGCCCGGCGACGGGCATAGGGCGCCTCGGGCCCGTTGCGCGGTGCGGATTCCTCGGGTGTCGCGCGGGCTGGCCGACGGCTCATGACCCGCCCCTTCCCATATACCGGTCGAGGAGCGCACACCCCTCGAAGGCGCCTGGGACGACCTCGTAGCCGAGCAAGTCCATCCCGACCTCGGACGTGAAGAATCCCGTCAGCGTGAGCCGCTTCATCTGATAGAAGAAGTGATCGGAGGCTTCTTCTGCGGCCTGGAGCGCCTCGACCTCGGCGTCCATCGCCGCCACGGTCGCGATCCGCTGCTCGGCCGAGCATGCGAGAAAGTCCCGCCCGAAGTCGGCACGGGTCCGCGCATCGACGTCGTCGAGTCCGGCCAGGAAGCGGTCGCGATCCTCGTCCGTGAACCAGTCCGTCAGAATGAGGTCCACGAACTCGTGTACCCGTGCGGCCGTGGCGCCGGGTGTGTCGGTCTCCGGCAGGATCACCTCGGCGATGGCCGTGACCGTGCGGTCCTGGTGCGGGTCGAGCGTCCGGGGGAGCCACGGATCGGAACGATCGAGGCCGGCAGCCGCCGCACGTGCCTGCTGCCCGAAGGACAGGACCTCGGCCAGGGCGGAAGACGGGAGCAGGGGGATCGAGGCAGCGGTTCCGAGCACGCGCAGGGCACGGCGTCGCTTCACGTTTCTCCTCCCATGGCGGACCGGCTGGTGGTGGACGGACTCAATATCCGGCGCCCCACGCTGGCCCCGCAATCGCCCTCGCAGCCATATTCAGGGCATGGATCGAAGATCTTTCATGGGGCGGTCGCTCGCAGCGCTGGGCGTCTACGCCCTCGCACCCGGGGCGTGTACTCGCAGTGAAGCACGCCAGGAATCCGCCGGCCGCCAGCCGGATTCCGCGGGTCGCCAGCCGGATTCCACCGTCCGCAACGAGGGATCGGCGTCGCTCGACCGCATCGGCGTGCAGCTCTACACGGTCCGGTCCCTGATGGCCGAGGATGTCGAGCGCACGCTCGAGATGGTCGCCGGGGTCGGGTACCACGAGGTGGAGTTCGCCGGCTATTTCGACCGGCAGCCGGCCGCCTTGAGGGCGACCCTGGACGGTCTCGGGCTCGCGGCCCCCGCCACGCACGTGGATCTGGCGACGCTCCGTGACCGCCTCCCCGACGTGCTCGACACAGCCGCCACGCTCGGACACCGATATGTCGTTCTCCCGTGGCTCGCGCCCGAGGATCGCGATTCGCTCGATGACTATCACCGGCTAGCGGACGAGATGAATCGGCTGGGCGAAGCGTGTCGCGCCGCCGACGTACAACTCGCGTATCACAACCATGAGTTCGAGTTCGAGCGCCTCGACGGCGAAACGCCGTTCGACGTATTGCTCGCGGGTACCGACCCGGAGCTGGTGGCGATCGAGCTCGATCTGTTCTGGATCATCCACGGCGGGGAGGATCCTCTCGCCTATTTCGAGGCGCACCCCGGACGATTCCACCTCTGCCACGTCAAGGATCGAGCGGCCGACGGAGCCATGGTCGACGTCGGTGCGGGGGAGATCGACTTCCCGGGCATCTTCGCGCGGTCGGAGCAAGCGGGCCTGGCCCACTATTTCGTGGAGCACGACCAGCCGGGAGGCCCCCAAGCCTCGATCCGGGCGAGCTATCTGCACCTCTCCGGCCTGTCCGAGGGCTGATGAGGGACTC
The DNA here is from genome assembly GCA_039589195.1 of Gemmatimonadota bacterium. Classification (GTDB taxonomy): domain Bacteria; phylum Gemmatimonadota; class Gemmatimonadetes; order Palauibacterales; family Palauibacteraceae; genus JBDHAC01. The sequence goes on from JBDHHV010000035.1 coordinate 21,342, forward strand.
GAAGCGGAGGATCAGCCGACGCGAGGCTCTGCGTATGGGCGGAGCCGCATCCGCCGGAGTGGTTCTGTCATCCGCGACGGGAGCAGCCCGCCAGACCGCGCTCGAGCCGGAGCGGCGGGGCCGCATCACGCAATCCGTCGCCCGATGGTGCTTCGAGCAGATCCCGTTGCCCGAGTTCTGCCGACAGGTCGCCGCGCTGCGTCTGCCGGCGATCGATCTCCTCGAGATGGAAGAATGGCCGGTCGCGATCGACCACGGGCTCCGGGTGTCGTGCGGCATGGTCGGAGCCGGCACCATCGAAGACGGACTCAACGATCCCGCCAACCACGAGACCATCATCCGAGCCTTCGAGGAGAACATCCCGAAGGCCGCGGAGGCCGGCGTGCCGAACGTGATCTGCTTCTTCGGCAATCGGCGCGGGATGGAAGACGCGCGGGGGATCGCGAACAGCATCTCGTGCCTGCGACGTTGCACGAGCGTGGCGGAGGACCAGGGTGTGACGATCCTCGTCGAGCTCTTGAACAGCAAGGTCAGCCACCCGGATTACATCGGCGACCGGACACCGTATGGAGTGGAAGTCATCCGTGCGGTGGACTCGCCGCGCGTCAAGCTCCTGTACGACATCTACCACATGCAGGTGATGGAGGGCGACATCATCCGAACGCTGTCGGGCAACCATGAGCATATCGCCCATTATCATACAGGAGGGGTTCCGGGGCGCGCCGAGATCGACGAGACGCAGGAGCTCAATTATCCGGCGGTCGTGCGCGCGATTCTCGAGACGGGGTTCGAGGGTTACATGGCCCACGAATTCATCCCGAGGAGTCCGGACCCCATTCAGTCGCTGCGGGAGGCGGTTACCCTGTGCGACGTCTGAGTGAAACATGGGCGGTGCGGCCCGAACGGACGGCTACGCCGCTGATGACATAGGAGGACCGATGAGGACGAAGACGACGAGGCGTGCCAATGCCGCGCCACGGGCCACACGCGTGTTGTACCTGTTGGGCGCGGCCGGGCTCGTGGCGGCGTGTACCGGGGCGGAAGGGCCCGAGACGATCGCGGATCGTTTCTGGGCGGCGGTCCAGGACGGCGATGTGGAGACCGCCCGAGCGTATTCGATCGAGTCCGAAAGCTCGTCGCTCGAGCTGGAGGACGAGTCCGCGGTCGAGAGCTACGAGCTCGGAGAAGTCCTGATCGAGGATGGTAAGGCGCTCGTGGAGACCCGGGTCACGACCGCCGGCGAGTGGGAGCTCGACATCTCGTTCGAGACCGTGCTGATCGAGGACAACGGCGCTTGGAAGGTGCATGTCGAACAAACCGGGAGGCGGATGGTCCGCGCGGTAATCGGAGCCTCGACCGAGGAGTTGGTGCGTGGTATCGCGGACACGCTCCGCGGCGCCATGGGTGAGGTCATGGAGGGGGTGGCCGAAGGCATAAGGGAGCTGGGTGACGCGCTCGGGAAAACGGCGGAGAACATGCAGGAGGAGGACGACCACTGAGATTCCCGGGCTTGAGCCGGCATGAGTAGCCCGGGTTCCGTGGCTCCGCCGCCCGCCGCGCTCACGAAAACCCTCCGGCGCTTCATCGACGTTCGAGAGGACGAGGTCCGCGCTCTCCTCTTCTCGGCCGCTTACTTCTTCTGCGTGCTGTCGGCCTACTATGTCCTGCGGCCCCTCCGTGACGAGATGGCCGTGGCCGGCGGCGTCCGGAACCTGCCGTGGATGTTCACGGGCACACTCGTCCTGATGCTCCTGGTGAACCCCCCCTTCGCCGCGCTTGTCGTTCGCTTCTCCCGGATTCGGTTCGTTACGCTCACCTACCGCTTCTTCATGCTCAATCTGGTCGTCTTCTTCTTCCTGCTGAGGGCAACGACCGGGAGCGAGCAGCTGTGGGTGGGTCGCGCGTTCTACTGGTGGGTCAGCGTCTTCAACCTCTTCGTGGTCTCGATCTTCTGGGCGTTCATGGCGGATGTCTTTCGGACCGAGCAGAGCAAGCGGCTGTTCGGGTTCATCGCCGTGGGGGGCACACTGGGGGCGGTGGTCGGCAGCGCGGTCACGGGCATCCTGGCCCAATGGACGTCAGCAGCGAACCTGATGCTCATCTCGGTGGTCCTGCTCGAGATCGGTGTGCAGATCGTGCGGCGGCTATCGCGTCTGTTCGAGGGACTGCTCCGTTCGAAGGGGCTCGGGCGGAGTCAGGAGGTGCCGATCGGCGGGAGCATGTGGTCGGGTGTCGCGCACGTCGTACGGTCGCCGTACCTGCTCGGTATCTGCGTCTATATGCTGGCGTACACGATCATCGCCACGGTGCTGTACTTCCAGCAGGCGGAGATCGCTGACCGGATTGCCGACCGCGGGGATCGCACCTCGTTCTTCGCGTTCATCGACGTCGCGACCAACGTGCTGACGATCGTCACCCAGGTGTTCCTGACGGGACGGATCATCAAGTGGCTGGGTGTGGCGGTCACCCTCACCCTGCTTCCCGCAATGTGCGTGGTAGGATTCACGGTGCTCGGATTCTGGCCCGGGGCGATCGCGATCGTGGTGTTCCAGGTCCTCAGGCGAGCGGGCAACTTCGCCGTGGCGCGGCCCACGCGGGAGACGCTGTACACCGTCGTCAGCCGCGAAGACAAGTACAAGGCGAAGGCCCTGATCGACACGTTCGTGTACCGTGGCGGCGACCAGATCGGCGCATGGTCGTACGCGGGTCTCGGGGCGCTCGGTATCGGGATGGCCGGGATCGCCTTCGCGACCGTTCCGATTGCCGGCCTGTGGCTGCTGATCGGCTACTGGCTGGGGCGGCGGCAGGCGGAGATGGTGAGCGAGGCGGCGCCGACCGAGCCCTCCCCACCCGCGAGTCCCGCGCCCGCAGCCGGGTAGGCGGCGGCGACACGACCCGTGCGCGCCTCCCCACCCGTCTCACCGAGGCCGCGCTCCACAGGGCTCTCGATCTCCGACCTCCGCATAGGGGTCCGATTCCTCGCGAGCCTCCCCCGCTTCCTTCGGACGCCCTTCGGACTCTCGCACGCCCGTGAGGCTCTTTCACGTCGGCTGGCGGAACGGGAGACGCGCTTCCTCGCACTCGTCCAGCGCTGGATCTACGACCGACGGGGAAATCCGTACCGGCGACTGCTGATGCACGCCGGGTGCGAGCCGGGCGACCTCGCCCAACTCGTGCAGTCGGAGGGCCTGGAGGGTGCGCTCGAGCGACTGTTCGCGAGCGGTGTGTATCTGAGCTGCACGGAATTCAAGGGCAGGACCCCGGTCGCGCGCGGCAGCCTCTCGTTCACCGTCGAGCAGGCCGACCTGATACGCCCCGACGCGGTCGTGCACGGGCTCTCCGAGAGCAGCGGATCGCGAGGGGCGCCCACCGCGGTCCCCATCGATCTGGCGTTCATCCGGGATCACGCGATCAACACGCACCTGTCGTTGCACGCACACGACGGAGCGGAGTGGTCACACGCACACTGGGGGGTGCCCGGCGGCACCTCGGTCACGAACCCGCTCGAGTTCGCGGTGGGTGGGACCCCTCCGGAGCGTTGGTTCACGCCGGTCTCGCTGAAGGAGCCGGGCCTGCACCCACGCTACCGGCTGGGGGCCCGGGCCATGTGGATCAGCAGCTTGCTGTCCGGGGTGCCCCTCCCCCTCGCGACGCTCGCCCCGCTCGACGACCCGAGACCGATCGTCCGGTGGGCGCGCGATGTCCTCGCACGCGGGGATGTCCCACACCTTTGGACCTTCGCGAGCTCCGCGGTGCTCGTGTGCGAGGCCGCGAAGGCGGCGGGAATCGACATCTCGGGAGCACGATTCACGACCGGAGGGGAGCCTACCACGGCCGCCCGCCGACAGGCGATCGAGGACGTCGGAGCACATGCCCTCCCGCGCTTCGGAGCTACGGAGACCGACATCATCGCGTTCGCGTGCCGCCGCCCGGGTGCGCCCGATGATCAGCACTTCTTCCATGACCGACATGCAGTCATCCAGGCGGGCCAGGGGAACGGCGCCGGACTGCCGCCGACGGCGATCTTGCTCACATCGCTCCTTCGATCGGCACCGATCATGATGCTGAACGTTTCGATGGGCGATCAGGCAGAGCTCGCTCCTCGCGAGTGCGCTTGCCCTATGGAGGCGCTCGGGTGGCACACGCACATCCACCGGATCCGGAGCTTCGAGAAGCTCACTGCCGGCGGCATCCAGTTCCTGGACGTGGACGTGATCCGGGTTCTGGAGGAAGTGCTGCCCGCCCGGTTCGGCGGGGCTCCGACACACTACCAACTGGTGGAGCAACCCGACGCCGAGGGCGCCAGACCGTCTGTGCGGCTGTTCATCCACCCCGATGTGGGGCCTCTCGATCCCGGCGAGGTGGCCGAATTTTTCCTGTCCGCGATCGGGGGCGGTGACAGCGGCGAGCGTCTCATGGAGCTCCAATGGCGAGGGGGGCGTGTGCTCCAGGTGGAGCGTCAGGCCCCGGTTCGCACGGGATCCGGCAAGATCCTCCACCTGTACGCGGGCTAGCCGGCCGCGGGGCGCTTGCCGCACCCGCGCCCCGGCGCGAACGTGCGCGCATGCCCGAAGATCG
>JBDHHV010000036.1:0-55752 GCA_039589195.1 Gemmatimonadota bacterium
CCCGCCGGCCGGGTGGCCGCCCCAAAGAACTCCGCCGGCTTGAGCGGCGCGGTGCGCAGGCAGTACACGACGCTCGGGTAGGTCAGGAGCACGACTGCAGTCGTGAACCCGATGGCGACCCCGATGGGTCCCCACAGCGCACCGATGGCGAGCGCGACCACCGTGACCAGCGTCTGGAACACGCTCCAGCGGAATTGCCGACCCGTCTCACCCAACGAGTTGTAGATCCACTGGTTCAGGCGGTTCAAGCCCCCTGTGAACGCCGCCACGGCCATGAGTTGCATGTACGGCACCGCGCCGAGCCACTGATCGCCGAACAGGACGAGGACTACCTCTCGCGCCTCCACGAAGAGGAAAGCGGTGGCGGGCATGACGAGCGCCAGGATCGACGCCAGACCGCCGCGCACGATCCGGCGGTACTCGGCGGGCTCGCGTTGCACGCGGCTGAAGCTCGCGACGGCCACATCCGACAGTGATTGATGAAGCTCCAGATACGGCAGCCAGGCCCACCGGCGCGCATTGTCGTACAGACCGAGGACGGGGGCTCCCCCGAGCAGCCCTACGAGGACGCGATCCAGCTGCGCCCCGAGCCACGCGACGAGCCGGAAACCGGAGAGCCCCTTTCCGTAGGTCAGCATGCTGGCGGTACCCATCCGCTCTGCGCTTCCAAGGCGCCTTGGTCTCGACGGGCGCCAGCCGCACAGCGCCCAGACGCCGATGGCACGCACGAGGGACATCGCCACGATGTCGTATACGAGGGCCCAGTAGCCGGCTCCGAGCGCGGCGGCCACGATGGCAACGAGAACGCCGATCACCATCGCCACTGTGTGGATCGAGACCAGCGTCCCGAATCGCATCTGGCGCTTCAGGAGCGTTTCGTGGAACGCACCCACATTCATCAGGTAGAGCGCCGCCGCCCACGCGATCGTCACTCCCGTGACCCGCGGATCGTCGTAGAAGGCCGCCAGGAAAGGCCCGAGGAGCGCCATCCCTCCGACCAGAAGCAGGTTGATCCAGCTCGAGAACCAGAACAGCCGTGAGAGTTCCTCGTGGTCCAGATCGTCGCGCTGGAGGGCGGCGATATGCAGGCCGAGATTGATGACGCCGTGCAGGAGGATCGTGACGGGGAGGACCAGGCCCCTGACCCCGAAGTCTTCGGGCGTGAGGAGCCGCGCGAGCACGGCGACCGACCCGACACGCAGGAAGATCTGCAGGACGCGCCCGCCGATCGCGTAGATACCCGAGCTGGCCGAGCGTCGGGCCAGCTCCGCGCGCACCGCATCGGTGCCGAAGTGTCTGTCGCCGCCTTCGGGTGGGGCCATGTCCCCCGCGTTACCTGGTTTGCGCTTGTCCGCCCGGCCTGCCGCTCAGCCGGCCTCGTCCGCCGTAGCCTGCCAGGGTGCGAGCCAAGCAGCCAGTCCCCCCAACCCCAGGTTCAGGGTCACGCCGAAGAGCGAGATCACGACCAGCACCGCGTACAGCAGCTCCACACGGAGGACTTCCCACGAGAGCCAGATGAGGGACCCGAGCCCGGTGTCGGCGGCCACGATCTCTACCGCGATCGTGACGAGGAACGCGACGTTCGCGGAGAGGCGCAGCCCGCTCAATACCATCGGCAAGCTGCCCGGTAGCACGACGCGGGTGAACATCTTGCGCGGGCTGGCACCGTAGTTTCGCGCGACTTCGAAGTAGAGGGGGCTGATGCGTCGCACCCCCGCCATGGCGTTGATCAGCATCGGGAAGAAGGCCGCGATCGCGACGACCGCGATGCGCGACGCCTCGCCGATTCCGAACACGATCATGAGGAGCGGAAGGAGCGCGATCTTCGGGATGGGGTGCACGGCCGCGATCAACGGATCGACGACCCTGCGCACCGATCGCGAGCGCCCCATCGCCACCCCGAGCAGCAACCCGGGGACGGCGCCCATCACGAGCCCCGGCACCACCCGCGTCAGCGTCGCCCACAGGTTGGACCCCAGCTCGCCGCGGACGATCGAAGTCCACAAGGCTTCCGCGATCTCGGACGGCGCCGGCATGTACAGCGACGGCACGAGACCGAGCCTGGCAGCGCCCTCCCAAAGGGAGAGTGCCACCACGCCCACGAGCGCCGGTACCCAGACGCGAGCCGATCCGCGCGCATGGCGCTTCCGGCCCTGGCGGGTCAGCTCGGGGCGGAGAAGCTCCTGCGAGCCTCGTCTCTCAGCAGTTGCCAAATGTGCCATGCAATCTCGGCTACGTGTCTTGGGTCGCGCACGCCGGAACGCGGTCGAGGGACGGCGACCGGGATCTCTTCCCGGACGCGACCCGGCCGGCCCGTCATCACGAGAACGCGGTCACCCAATCGCACCGCCTCCTCCAGATCGTGCGTCACGAACAACACCAGCTTGCGGTCCTCCCGCCATATGCGAAGCAACTCCTCCTGGAGGAGGAGCTTGGTCTGGGCATCGAGCGAGCCGAACGGCTCGTCCATGAGCAGGATCGGCACGTCGGCGACGAAGGCGCGCGCGATCCCGACACGCTGACGCATCCCGACGGAGAGCTCGGGAGGATAGTTGTCGGCGAACGCCGCCAATCCGACGCGATCCAGGAATGCGCGCGCGCGACTGCGGCGCTCCCCGCGCCCTACTCCGCGCATCTCGAGCCCGAACGCGACGTTGTCGGCCACCGTCATCCAGGGGAAGACGCCGTGCTCCTGGAAGACGAGGGCGTTGCGCGGCCAGGCGCGCCCGTTCTCGGGCGTCCATGATTGTCCGTTCAGGCCGAACTCGATCGTCCCGGCGGTCGGCCGAAGCAGGCCCGCGACGATCTTCAACAGCGTCGTCTTGCCACACCCGCTCGGCCCGACCACGCAGACGAACTCATGCGGTCGTACGCCGAACGAGATCCCGTCCAGCGCCTGAATCGGCCCCCGCCGACTGTCGAACGTGTGCGAGATTCGCCGGCAGGCGAGCCCGGGAGGCTTCGTCAGAACTCCACCCGCTTCGCGCATGCCTACGGCGCCACACGTACGCGGAGACCGCCACTCACGGCAAGCGGCGCTCCCACCCGCACCAAGCCTCTTCGGTTCTCGGCGATCTCGTACTCCGTATCGAACAGGTTCTCGACGGTCACGTAGGCACCCACCGCGCGAGTGAGTTGGCGAGCCACACGCAAATCGAGCACGAGGGAATCGTCGATCCGTGAGACATTCGTGTCCTCGTCGAACCGCGGCCCCAGGTATCGCCCCGTGACCGACACGTCCAGGAGATTCGGGGCGGAATGCGCGATCCGGAACGCAGCCTGGTGGACCGGCGTTCGGATCGTGCGCTTGCCGACCAACTCCTCGCGTCCGGGTGCGTCCGCAATCTCGGCCGGGGTAAGAGCGTAGCTCGCCGAGAGCTTCCAAGCCGGGCGCGGACGGAATTCGAGCTCGGCCTCCAAGCCCGGGCTCCGAACGGTACCGATGTTGTCACGCTGCTGGCAGCCCCCTCCAGCGGGGACGAAACCGCAGGGATCGACGGTCTGCGCCTCGTCCACGGTGCCGATGATCGTCGCCTCGAGGATCGCGTCGCGGATCTCGGCCCAATAGCCCGTCAGTCGGGCCAGGAAGGTGGCACCGATCTGATAATCGACGCCGACCTCGGCTCCCAGCATACGCTCAGGGTCCAGGGCGGCGTTCGCCTCGACCACGACACCGCCGGATCTGCGAAATGGCTTGTATAGCTCGTTCGCGACCGGCACCCGTAATCCGCTGTAGAAGCTGCCGCGCCATGACAGCCGGTCGGTCTGATGAAAACGCACTCCCAGGTTGTGACTGGCAAACCATTCGGTCCGGTCGAGGAAGGTTTCGTCGGCGCGCAGGTCTCCCGACGTAAGATCCTCGATCTGCCGGAACCCCCCATAGGTCTGCCACATGTCGACGCGCACCCCGCCGGTCAGCTGCCACCGCCCGGTCGGGCGGAACTCATCCTGCAGATACAGCCCGCCCAGGATCTGCTCACCTCCCGTGTGCCGGCGCTGGGTCGCGACGCCGTCTCGAAACACGAGGTCTTCCCACGCCTCGCCCTCCACCCACAGGTAGTCCGCACCCGCACTCAGCCCATGCTGCCCGAATGCGCGCTCCCATCGCAGGTCGGCCCCGAGAGCGGTGGACGGGACGTCGAACTGGTCCAACGAGAGCCGCTCGGTGTCGCGCGTCTCGTCTGCCGATGAGAGCGCGTTCGAGTAGCCCTGCAAATGTGTGAACGCGTTGGCCGTGAAGCGGGAGCCATCTGGCGCGTCGAGCGTCGCCCCCAGGCGTCCGAAACCGATCTCGGTCGTGTTGGGCTGCAACCCGGTGGCGAACAGCTTCTCCTGATCCAGATAGCTCCCCTGCGCGTACAACCGCACGGCGGGTGATGCTTCCAGCTCGAGCTTCCCGTTGAAGGTGGCTGTCCGCGAGGCGTTGGGGACATCGATATCGCCGCGCTGGTCCTCACGCGTCAGGATGTAGCCGTCGGAGTCGAAGTACTCGCCCGACAACAGCAGGCCCATGCGCCCGGCATGGATCGCAGCGACTCCGTCGGCCTGAAGAGTCTCGAGACTACCGCCCTGCAACCCCAGCGACAGCATGGTCTCGCTCGGACTGCGCGTGATGATGTTGATGACGCCGGCCAATCCGCGGCTGCCCCACATCATGGATCCGCCGCCGCGAACAAGCTCCACGCGCTCGATCGTCTCCAGCGGGACCTGGCTCCAGCGGACCCAACCGAAGAACGGATCGTTGAGCGGGACGCCATCCACCAGGACGAGGGTCCGACTCGTATTCGACCCGCCAAGCCCCCTGAGTCCTATGGCCTGCCAGGAGGGGTGCGCCACGGAACCCCGGGTTTGCAGACGCAGTCCGAAGCCCGGAATCTCCTGCAGGAGGTCCTGGAGGTTTTTCGCGGGCGATTGGCGAATCTGCGCTCGGGTGACGAGGGTCACGTTGACGGGCACATCGCGCACCATCGTCTCCGTGCGCGTCGCGGTCACGACGAGCTCCTCGAGTGGCAGCACCTCCAGTGGCTCATCCGGGTCGGACTGCTGCGCCCGGACTCCGGTGGGTGAGGCCCCGCAGAAGACCCCTCCTGCCGCGACGCACAATCCGATCGCCAAAACGCGACCGTATCCAGGACGTTGCATCACCTTCGAATCTCCTCCGGGCTCGCGAGCACCCGGTTCGCATGCTCTATGAACGACGGATCCCACAGCTCGACGGCCGTCGCATCGCGGTCGAGGAGCCCCTCATCCACGTACCAGGCCTGGTAGGCCTCGAGGCTGGGAATGTCGATCCGTCCGTCTTCACGGATGGGCGGCCAGCAGATGGCTCGCAGCAGGTCCGGCTCGAACCCGGTGGTCTGGGCCAGCGCGGACACGTTGTCGTCCGTCTTCCCTTCGTTGTACGCCCGGACACCCGCGAGATAGGCGACCATGAAACGCCGTCCCAGCTCGGGGTACTCGTCGAGGAGCCTCGGTCCGTAGGCGATCAGTGAGAACTGGTAGCCGGGGATGACCTCTTCGACGCTAAACCAAAGGTCGGCGCCAGTCATGTCCAGTGCATGGACAATCCCGACGTCGCCCATGAAGGCCGCATCCAGCGTTCCGGCATCGAGCGCCGCCAGTCTGGCTGCGGTGGGCACGTGCACGGTCTCGAAGTCGGAGAGCGTGAGTCCATAGCGAGCCAGGCCCTGTGCAGCGAAATAGCGGAGTTGTGGCTCGAGGCTCAGGGACATGCGGGGGCGTCGCCCTTGCACCACCAGCTCGGAGGTGCCGCCCTCGAGCGCCGTCCCGGATAGGACGGTTCCGTTTGCCTCGGCCCGCGCCGCGAGTGTGCGTTCCAGTTCGTTCACGAACCCGGGCCGGGCTACCATCGCGACGAACGGGCAGCCATCCGGGTCCACGAACCCCTTGTCGGCGACGAACCGGAGACGGGCACCCCGGCCGATCGCATGGAAGAACCCTGGCGTGATGGGACCGGGAAGCACGTCGATGTCGCCCCGCAGCAGCAGGGGGATCGAGGACGAGGTCGAGTGCATCTCGACGAACTCAACCTCCAGGCCCTGATCCGCGAAGAAACCACGCGCCCGCGCCACGTGCAGCGGCGCGAAGGTCAGCCATTGTCGCATGGCGACGCGGATGCGGGTGTCCCGACCCCCGACCGCGTGCTCGGCTGCGGCCTCTGATCGAGCGGCGGCGTCACCCTCGCCCGACCCATCGCGGCCGGGGTCGCCGCAGCTGGAGGTCCCCGCGCCAACGACAGAGAGCCCTAGCGCGAATGCCGTGCCGCGTACCCACGCGCCTATGGACGCCTTCTGTCGTCTTCCGTAATCCTTCATGGTTCGACGCTGACCTCATCGGGAACCGTCCGGCGGGGCGCGTCATCGTGCGCCGCTGCGCCGGAGCTGGAGGGCGTGGCACCCCCTCCACCCAGGTGCAGGGGAAGAAGCTTCCCGCGAGAGGTCCAGACCGGCTCCATTCGCTTCACGCGTAGCGTCCCGGCCTGGTGCCAGATGGTCCGGGAGATGCCCGCGTCCGCCCCTCCACGCCCGAGCTCCTCGAGGACCATGTCGACCACCGCGGCTTCGTCCTGTAGCTCGACCCGAGGGCTGACGATGACGCTCAATCGCGTGAACCCTCGCTCATCTTCTTCCTCCAGGAGCTGGTAGTCGAGGGCGCTACCTCCGAAGCGCGCCGGGAGCACGTCTTCGAGGATGCGCACCATGTCGTTCCCGACGAGCGTCACGCCTTCGCCGGTCAGCTTGCTGAAGCTCCGTATCCGGCGGATGTGCCGGTGCAATCCGAGCTCATCGAACGGGCAGCCGCAGGAGCGTTCCTCCACCACGCCGTAGTCGTCGATCTCGCCAGGTGATGCTCCATGAAATGGAGATCGTCGTCCCCGACGGGGTTCATGCAGGCCAGCGCGATCGGACCCGCTTCCGTGAAATGGTATCCCGAGATGAAGCGAGCCCCCGTTCGCGTTATCTCGCGCACCTTGGCTTCGGTGGGTGGCTCGCCGCCGGCCGAGATGAGGGCGCCCGTGAGGTCGATGCCCAGTTCCTGCGCGGCGAGACAAACCCTGAGGGCGCGACTCACCATGGTCCGGAGTGCGCACCGGCCATGCCTCTCGAGCATCTCTCCCATCCAGCGAGCGATCACATCGGCTTGCTCCAGCGGGACCGGCTCGGGCATCGGGATGCGCGCGCCGGCTGCTCGAGCGATCCTCAGGATCCCGCCCTCGGCAAGGCGAAACCGCCGGGGCACGCTCCGGGTCGAGCGGGCGACCGGTGTAAACCAGCGGTCGGGCACGATTTGCCCGGGGACGCGGGACAGGACGCTGCTCAAACCGTTTCCGGGCAGCCCCTCGAACCACAAGGCCGTGGGAATTCCAGTGAATCCGTGGATCTCGTCCACGACAAGGTGCGTGATCGAGCCGACGACCAGGTGGTCGATATCCATCGAGACCTGTCGCGCCTTCCCGGTCGAGCCACCGGTCGACATCTGGTAGTAGCGGGAGTTGAAGGGGTTGTCGAAATCCTCGGGGGTGACCGGGATTTCCTGCCCGTCGCGGACGATGGGGGTTCGGCCCTTGAACTCCTCGAAGGTGACGTAGACCCCGGCCTCGCGGAGTGCCCTCAACCCTCCCTCGAGTCCCTTCCTCCGGACCTCGTCACGCAGGTCGTCGAGCTCGCAGCCAGCCAGCGCCAGCATTCGGCGGTACGGGCTGCGCTCGTAGCCGAAGATCCCGCGCTCGGCGATGCGAAGGAAGTTATCCTCGCGCTCCTCCACCCAGCGGCGAAAGATGGACCGCGCCTCCTCCGGCGTGATCCGGCGGCGCACGTACCGCGGCAGACCGGTCAGAAACCTGAGATAGTTCTGGAGATTGCCCAGAGGGCTCACGCGCGGCTTCTCCGGTTAGAGTGCGAGCGGCACCGCGTCCCCACAATGGTCGCTACGGCGTTCCCTATCACCTCTTCGCGCGGGTGCGAGGGGCAGAAAGCAGGCCGCCCTCTGGGGTGCGATCGACGGAGGCGGGAAACCCTTGTCACACAAGGAGAAACGAGGTCTGGAGGGGCGTTCGGCCTTACCTTCGGAGGGTGGACCGTGAGCGCGAAAGGGCGCCAACGCATCCACTTGGCGGGCCGGTGTTGCTGCGCCGCAACACCGGTTGACTATTCCCGATCAGTCGAACGATCGGGCCTGGGCCAGCTCTAGGGAGATGGTTGTCCCAGCCTCTCGAGGAGAACCCTCTGTAGGAGCTCCGGGTCCGCGCGACCCTCGGTCTGGCGCATCGCTTGACCGATAAAGAACCCGATCAGGCCCGCCTGCCCCGCCCGATAGCGATCGACCTCGGCCGGGTGCGCCTCCAGGAGGCCATCCACGAGGGACGCCAGCGCCGACGGATCCGAGATTCGCCCGAGACCTTGGGCCTCGACGATATCACGGGGGTCTCCGCCCCCCTCGAGCATGCGCTCCAGCACGCGCTTCGCCGCGGGCTGTGAAATTTCGCCGCCTTCGACGAGCGCGACCAGCGTCCCCAGCTCCCCACCGTCGAAGGGCAGCTCGTCGAGGGCACCTCCCTCGGTCGAGCCACGCAGCTCGTGGATGATCCAGTTGGCCACTCCGCGGGGCGAGCCGCCCCCCGATACCGCACCCTCGAACAGGGCAGCGGCCGCGGAATCTCGGGTCAAGAGATCGGCGGATTCCTCCGTGAGCCCATGCTCCGTTTGGAATCGGGCGAACATCTCTCGTAGCTCGGGCGAGGCCGCGCGTGCGTCGGCGCCCGCACGTGAGGACCGCTTCGACGGCTCGACGCCTTCGGGTGCGGTGGTGGTGGCCCGCTCGCCCGATCCGGGTGGCTCCATCGATTCGGCCCCCTGCCGCTTTTCGCCGCCACCTCTAGCTCCCGTTGCGCCCTGGGCCTGACGGCGCGCCCACGTGTCACGGAGCGTGACCGTGCGATTGAAGGCGGGTCGGCCGTCCTCTGCCTCTGCTGCGTCTCGAACGAAGTAGCCGACCCGCTCGAACTGGTAGTGCGTCCCGGGTACTGAATCCGCGACGCTGGGCTCGACCCGGCTTTCGCTCAGGAGCTCGAGCGAGTCGGGATTCAGGTTCTCGTGGAAATCCTCGACCCCCACCTCGGGATCCGGGTCCGAGAACAGCCTGTCGTACAAGCGAGCCTCGATCGGGATCGACTGGTCGGCCGACACCCAGTGGATCGTACCGCTGACCTTGCGGCCATCGGGGGCGTTGCCTCCCCTCGTCGCTGGATCGTATGTGCAGCGGAGCTCGATAATCTCCTGGCTCGCAGGGTCTTTCACCACCTCCCGGCAGGTGATGAAGTACGCGTAACGCAGGCGGACTTCCCTGCCGGGTGCGAGTCTGCGGTAGCCTTTTGGCGGGTCCTCGCTGAAGTCGTCCCGCTCGATGTACAGGGCGTCCGAGAACGGGATCTGACGTGTCTCGGGCCACTCAGCGGGCGGACTCTCCACGTCGCGAGGGAAGTACGGCGCGTCTAGTTGCTCGGTCTCGCCCTCGGGGTAGTTCTCGATGACCACGCGCAGCGGGCGCAGCACGCACATGACGCGCGGCGCGCGCTGATTCAGGTCGGATCGAACCGCGGACTCGAGCGTCTCGATGTCGACCCGCTTGTCCGCCTTCGCGATGCCGACCTGATCGATGAACGCGCGAATCGCTTCCGGCGTCACGCCCAGCCGGCGCATGCCAGCGAGCGTCGGCATGCGCGGATCGGTCCAGCCGTCCACCCGTCCCTCGCTGACGAGCGTGAGCAGCTTGCGCTTGCTCATCACGGTGTAGTCCAGATTCAGCCGGGCGAACTCGTACTGGCGGGGACGCGGATCCCATGACCCCGGCTCGCTCCCGCCACCGCCAAGTGCCCCGGGGATCTCCTCGATCCCGGCGGCCGAAGGGCGCGTGTAGTCGACGCCCCAATCGTACAGCTCGCGGTTGTTCTCGAACTCCAGCGTGCAGAACGAGTGCGTGATCCCCTCGATCGCGTCCGAGAGGCCGTGCGCCCAGTCGTACATCGGGTAGATCGGCCACTCGTCACCGGTGCGGTAGTGGTGCGCGTGGCGGATTCTGTACAGCAGCGGGTCTCGCATCTTCATGTTCGGGGAAGCGAGATCGATCTTCGCGCGGAGCACATGCGCGCCGTCTTCGAACTCGCCCGCGCGCATCCTGCGAAAGAGGTCGAGGTTCTCCTCCACGGAGCGATCGCGGTAGGGGCTCGGGGACCCCGGTGCGGTCACGGTGCCGCGGTGTCGGCGGATCTCCGCTTCGGACAGGCTGTCCACGTACGCGTTTCCGTCCTCGACGAGCGCGAGCGCGAGCCTGTAGAGCCCCTCGAAGTAATCGGACGCGTAACGGATCTCCCCTGCCCATTCGAACCCCAGCCAACGGATGTCCTCCGCGATCGCGTCGACGTATCGGGGGTCCTCCGTGGTCGGGTTCGTGTCGTCCATCCGGAGCGTCGTGGATCCGCCGAACTCCTCCGCGACGCTGAAATCCAGGCAGATGGCTTCCGCATGTCCGATATGCAGGTAGCCGTTCGGCTCCGGCGGGAAGCGCGTGAGCACGCGGCCCGCGTGCAGCCCCGAGGCGACATCGCGAGAGACGATCTGTCGTATGAAATCCTGTCCCGGCGTCGGACTCGAGCTTTGCGGCAAAGGTTCCCGTTCCTGTTTGGCGAAGGGTCGGCCGGCTCCGAAGATAGCTCGCGCGAACGGCCCACGCCGTCCCCGGATGTAAAACGGTGCGGGGGAATCTCCCCGCACCGTCCCCGTGTCGCTACCCGGCGTGGCGCGCAGCCAAGAGGCCGCGCACGGCGCGCGTCTGCGGCCGCGGTCTGCTAGCAGGCTGCTGAAGAACTCTGGTGCGGCCGCGGCTTGCTAGGCCGATTTCATCTTCCGATAGGCCCAGAGCAGGATCAGCGCTCCCCCAACCGCGATCAGGAAGCTCCCGATGTTGAATCCGGTGACCGACCCGAGCCCGAGGAGCGAGCCGATGAAACCGCCGATCAAGGCGCCGGCGATGCCGATGAGCATGGTCACGAACACTCCACCGGGGTCCTCGCCCGGCATGATCTTCTTGGCAATCGCTCCTGCAATCAGGCCAAAGATGGCCCAGGAGAGGATACCCATGGCTTCGCCTCCCTGTGCGTTGAACGTTGTGAGGGCCGTTCTCACATAGGTACGGAGGCCGGGGAGTGCAAGATTCGACCGGGGACTCGGGCAAGCCATGACACCCAGCATCTTCCGCCGCTATCTCTTGCCGGGTCTCGTGTTCCAATCCGTCGTCATCGCGGGCGGATACGGTACGGGCCGCGAGATCGTCGAGTTCTTTCTCACCCTGGGCCCGCAGCGCGGACTCCTGGCCATGGTGCTCGTCACGATGACGACCTGGAGCCTGGTCGCTGCGGTCAGCTACGAGCTGGCCCGTCGGTTCCAGACCTATGAGTACCGGAGCTTCTTCCGCCGGCTCCTGGGACGCGGCTGGATCGGGTTCGAGGTCTGTTACGCGGCGTTGCTGCTGCTCGTGCTGGCGGTGATCGGCGCGGCGGCCGGCTCCATCGGCCAGGAGACGTTCGGCCTCCCGTACTCGGTGGGGGTGATCGGAGTTCTGCTCGCCGTCGGAGCGCTCGTGTTCCTCGGGAGCGCGGCGATCGAGCGGGTGATGTCCGGCTGGTCGCTGGTCCTGTACGCCATCTATGTGATCCTGATGGTGTGGAGCATCCGCCGATTCGGTCCGCAGATCGGCGAGGCCTTCGTGACGGCTCCCGACTCCTGGGCCCCCCGTGAGTGGGTGATCGGCGGGGTTCGGTATGCCGCATACAACCTGGCGCTGGTTCCGGTGGTCCTCTTCGCGGTCCGCCACATCCGGACACGACGCGAGGCTCTGTCGGCCGGGTTGCTGACCGGCGTGATCGGAATCGTGCCCGGCGTGCTGTTTTATACGGCGATGGTCGGGCACTATCCGGAGATTCTCGGTCGGCCGGTCCCTGCGAATCACCTTCTGGAGCAATTGGGCTCGCGTCCGTTCCAGCTCGCGTTCCAGCTCGTGCTGTTCGGGACCTTGATCGAGACGGGAACGGGGATGATCCACGCCGTGAACGAGCGGTTGGCTGCCGCCTTCGGCGAGCGCGGTCTCGGCTTGCCCCGGCTGTTACGCCCGGCCACCGCGCTCATCCTGCTGGGGTGTGCGTTGCTCCTCACGCGCTTCGGGCTCGTGGACCTGATCGCGAAGGGCTACGGCACGTTGACGTGGTTCTTTCTCGCGATCTATGTGATCCCGGTGCTCACGCTCGGAGTGTGGAAGCTCGCGCGTGCCCCCGACTGGGCCGCCGCCTTCGATGCGCCCTACGATCCCGGGGACGAGGACCGCTAGGTCGTCCGACGCGGTCCCGCAGGCTGCGGCACCGGCCCTATTCCACCTCGCCGATCACCGGTACGAGATCTCCCGGATGAACGCCGGTCCTTCTGACGCCCACTCGATGACCAACGAGTCGCGATCGATTCGGTCGTCAATGTTCAGCCCCCGAGCCGTTTTTACGAGCCCCGAGTCGGCGACGATCGAGAGCTGTCGGATCGTCATCGATCACCTCCGTCGTCGCTCGCGCCGCGAACGAGCGCCGAGATTCGTTCCTGGTTGTGGTGGAAGCTGATCACGAGCATGGACCCGGACAAGAAGACGTTGAGCAACTGCACGGGCCCGAACGGCAGGGACACATCCCCGCCCTCGGCGACGACCGCCGGCAACATGAAGATCGGCAGTAGTACCGAGAGGACCAGCAACAACAGGTTCACCGAGCTCTCCGCCAGCCCGACGAACGGGGTCAGCTGTGGGCGCCAGCGCGCCAGGATGCCGCACCCCATCGCGAAGGCATAGTACAGCAGCCGCCAGCCAGGATCGGGGAGAGCGGCTGCTCGTATGGGGGCTTGAAAAGCGACGTCCAGCACCCAGAAGACGGGCGTACCCAGGTAGTACGCCTGGATGAGGGCGTCGCGCGTGCTCCCTGTCCGCAGCTTCACGCGACGTCGGAGCTGGGGAACAAGTGCACGTCCCGCTGTGGGAACGGAATCGAGCAGCCGGCCGCATCCAGGGCCTCTTTGACCCGGCGAGTCGCCTCCCAGCGGACGTCCCAGTAGTCGTCCGCGTTGCACCAGGGCCTGGCGACGAAGTTCACCGAGGAGTCTGCGAGCTCGTGCACGGCGACCACCGGTGCGGGATCGGCGAACACGCCCGGGGTCTCGGTCAGCGCCCGCTCGATGGTGGTCCGGGCGAGCGCCAGATCGTCATCGTAGGCGACCCCGATGACCAGGTCGATTCGCCGGGTGTCGTTACCGTTGTAGTTCTTGATGACCTGGCCGAAGATCTCGGCGTTGGGCACGACGACGCGCACGTTGTCGGTGGTGTTCAGTACCGTGGAGAAGATCCCGATCTCCTCGACCTTCCCCACCACGCCGGCCACCTCCACGAGGTTACCGAGCTTGAACGGACGGAAGATCAGTAGCATCACGCCCGCGGCGAAGTTGGACAGTGTACCCTGCAAGGCGAGTCCAACCGCGAGCCCGGCCGCACCCAATACCGCCACGAACGACGCTGTCGGGATACCGAACAGGCCGAGGACTGCGACCAGAACCAGGATGATCGCCAGCCAGTATGCGATACCGGACAGGAACGGGACGAGTGCGGCGTCTGCCTCGTGCCGGCCGAGCGCGCGCACAACCCATTTTCGGATGGTACGGGCGATCGTGCGGCCGATCACGAGTACTGCCAATGCGCCGATGACGCGTAAGCCCCACGTGGTAATCAAGCCGCCGATCTGCTCGACGAACGTGCTGAGGTCGATCGAGTCCATGTGCTCCCCTCCGCTTCATGTCGAACCGTGTCAGGTCCTCGAAGAGGACCGAACGGCCACCTGGAGCCCTTTAGTGACGTGCTGGACCACGCCGGCCGGGCGTCGACGGCATTCAGGGAGTCTACTCGATCAGGAGAGCCGCGAGCAAAGAGACCTCGGCGAAGCGAAGTGTGTTAGGGATTGCCGGCGTCTTGGGAGGGGTGGATCAGATTCTGCGGCGGGGTCGATGGGGTCGAAAACGACGACGGGCCGACACTCTCGCGAGCGCCGGCCCGTCAGGCCAAACCGCGCGGTTCCGACCGCCAGTGGCGGGCGGTTAACATCGACCGAGCGCCTCGGGCGTCGCCATCACCCCAGCGGCCGGCACCGTGATGCCGACTTCGTCGGCTCCGAGCTGTGCCACCACATCGGTGTGAGTCCCGAGAATCACGAACGAGGCTAGAGCCAGCCACAGCAACGACGCGGCGATCGCCAGTCTACTCTGTTTCTCCGACATCTCCATATCCCTCTATCAAGAACGGCGCCGAGCTCTGCCGGGCCGGTCGGTTGTCTTGCCCTTCAAAACGAAATCGGCGCACTGAAAGTTTCGCTACATCCGGCTCTCGGTATGTTTTGATGCGCCGTGTCTCCGCAGGGTTGCATGGTGGAGACCTTTCGCAGGCAGCCGGTCGGTGGCGCGACTCGCTTCCCGGGGTTACGTGTAGCGGCGATCCGCCCGTCCGAGCGGGCCCGGCCGGCTCACTCAGGACGGCATCCTCACCTCCGCACGGAGTCGGCATGGCCCAAGCGTGGCCCGAAATCGCGCTGCTATTTGCGGTTGGCACGATTGCCGGGACGCTGAACGTGATCGCGGGTGGCGGGTCCCTCCTCGCCTTGCCGGTGATGATCTTCCTTGGGCTTACGCCCACGGTGGCGAACGGTACGAATCGCGTCGCCATCTTGATCCAGAACGTGGCTGCCGTGTGGCGGTTCCATCGGCACCAGATCATCGATTGGCGGTGGCTGGGCGTGGCGGCGGTTCCAGCCATCTTTGGCGCGGTGTTGGGCACATGGGCCGCAGTCGAGATCGGCGATGCGGCGTTTCGCCGCGTGCTGGCGGCGATCATGATCACGGTGTCCCTGTGGACGCTGTGGGACCCGCTGCGGCAGAGACCGGTGGGCGACTCGCTGGACGCGGCCGAGTCGTTGCGCGGCCGGCTGGCCCTGGGCGGCGCATTCTTCATGGTCGGGGTCTATGGCGGCTTCGTGCAGGCGGGGATCGGGTTCCTGATCCTGGCCGTGATCACGTTCGCCGGCATGAACCTGGTGCGTGGGAACGCCTTGAAAGTGCTGCTCGTGCTCGCTTACACACCGATCGCGCTCGCGCTGTTCGCCGCAAGCGGCAAGGTGGATTGGGGGATGGGCTTTGCCCTCGGCGCCGGGAATTTCCTGGGAGCGTTGATCGGAGTCCGATTGACCGTCCTGAAAGGGCACACCTGGATCAAGCGGGTGGTTACGCTGACCGTGATCGCGTTCGCGATCCGGCTATGGTTCTGGGACTAGAAGCCCGTTGAAGAAGTACGGCGGGCTGTGCGCAGGGGTCTTAGGCGGTTCAGCCAAGGCGCGCCGACGTCGCTATCCACCAGGGTGTCTCAGCAGCCTTCAAGGGTCTCGATTCGCTCTATCCCCGCCGTGATGAACTCCCACTGAAGCGCCATCTGGTGTTTGACCGGCATCGGGCGGAGGCCGGCCGCTGCGGCTTCGTCACGGACCCGCAGGAGTCCATCGGCACCCGCCAGCGCCTCTCTCCAACCCTCGATCCGGGACTTCCATCGCTCCGCCGCCCGATCGGGCGGCCCGAGAAAGTCGCCCACACCGGGGGTCAGGAACAACGGCATCTCGGATACCAGCGTCAGGGTATCTCCTCCGTGCGCGCCGGAAAGCGAGCGAACGGTCTCCATCGAGCTAGGACGAAACAGCCGCGCAGTCTCGAGGTCCCCGCGCTCTTCGAAGAAGGCCTGCATGGCACCCGAGTCGGGACGCGTGCAGAACCCGCGCTCGATTCGGTCGAAACCCTTCTCCCCTTGCCGCTCGACGTCGTGCAGGCTGTAACCGAGCGCGTGAGTGCGGTCACGGCAGCGTGCGACGAGCGTACGGCAGCGGGATACCCATGCTCGATCCAGAAGGAACCAGGGGCCCGCCGCGATCGACATGCCGTGAAGCGACACGTGCAATGAGAACGGACCGGCGGCGGTGGACCACCAGTCGTAGACGCACCGACTCTCCGGACGCGAACCGGGATCACGCGCGTCTCGCGGGAATCCGAACTCGATGTCGTCTCCCGGAAGCTCACGCACGACTGCCCCGAGGTATGGGGCGAAGTCGTACGATTCGGCCCCTGCCGTCTGCCAGGAGGTGTTGCGGACCTCACCGTCGGGATTGATATGCGGCACGATCCACCATTCCAGCCCCGCAACCAGCGGATCGGCGGACTCGAGCGCGGCCAGGTAGGCGACCAAGTGCCGAAGGAGACGTGGACCAACGGGCTCATCCGCGTGGCAACCCGCCAGGAGGCTGACCCTGGGTCCATCGACCCGGGCCGGCCCGAATCGATACCCGTGGATCGGGCGCCCCTCGCGCGATTGCCCGAGGACGATCGCGGCTTCAGGCCCCCCCGGCTTGGTGTCCATGACGGCCTCGAGCCTGGTTGCGATCTCCTCACATATCACACCCCGACCCCGCCCCTGCTTTCGAGTGGGGTCAGCCGCGCCAGGTAGCCGCCCTCCTCGCCCTCGAAGACCACATCGCAGCTCCAGTCCGCGCGGGCCGCATGTGCGGCGAGCGTGCTCATGTCCACATACAGCTCGCGAAACGGCGCGCCACGGCGCTCATGGTACTCGAGCTCGATCCACGCCTCTCCGGCATAGCCGGCGTCCGTGGCGGGCCAGCGCGCTGCGTCGCGTGGGTCGGGCTCGCCCACGACGATCGCCTCGCCCGAATCCACGAGCAGCTGTCCACCGGGTTCCACGAGCCCGTGCGCGTGCGCGAAGAAGCCGTCGAGCCCATCCAGGGTCCCCACCGGCCCGATCCCGTTCATGAGCATCAGCACGGTATCGAAGCGGTCATCGGCCCAGGTCTTGAAATCCGCCTGTACCCGCCGTCGGACGCCGAGCGCACGCTGGATCTCGATCAGCTCCGGCAGGATCTCCAGCGCGGTAACATCGATACCACGCGCCTGCAGATCGAGTGAGTGGATTCCCGTGCCCGCGCCCACGTCCAGCGTCCGGCCACGACACAGGTCGAGCGCATACGCTTCGAACGGAAAAAAGTCCGCCGGCCCGCGGAAGAACAAAGCGGCCCGCAGCTCGTCCATCTCACCGAGGCTGCTCCGTAGCGTGAGCGTCGCCGTCTCGAAGCCCGCGTGGTAGTCGGACAGCGCGAGCGCGTACGGCGCGAGCGCCGGGAGCTGCGGGACGGTATCACCGAATTCCCTCGTCGCGTGCACGCGTAAGGATACGGGGCGGTCCGGGGCGCCCGACAGCCTCTTGCGTGCCACCACGGCACGGACCTGTTTGACTCCCGGGTGCCGCCAATAGGACGCAGCAAACGAAGGGCGTGGCAACCACCGATCGGTACACGGTCTGGAGAGTGACATGGATCGGCGCGACTACATCATGCGGCTCATCGAACAGGTAGGGCAGGCGCTCATCGCTTTGCGACGCCGAATCCTGGCGCGTGAAGCGACCGCCACCGAAACGCGGGAGGAGTTGCGGGCCGCGGCGCGAGCCGGTGGGCTGGACTTCGATCTCGCACGAGCGATGACCTCGGAGACACTTCTGATGATGGTCGCGCCCGGGGGCGAGGTCGATCCAGGTCGGTGCTGGCTGTTGGCCGAGATGTTCTACCTCGAAGGAGTCGAGGCCGAGCTAACCGGTCGGGTGGTCGAGGCACGCGACAGCCTGCAGAGGGCAGCGTTCCTGTTTGGCATGCTTCAGCCCATCGCCGGCAACCTGGTGGGGCTACCGGAGGCGACACCCCGGATCGAGGAGATCGAGCGGCGGCTGACCGGCTTGCCACGGGCGCGCCGCCGTATCGTCACCACCCTCGCGGCGAGGGCCATATTCCGCCGCTGACCCCGGTGTTCCGCCGCCGAGCCCGGTGTTCCGCTGCTGAGCCTCGGGCTACAGTACGATTCCCAGGAGGATGATGGCGGCCGCCGGGACCAGTAGCCCACCGAAGAACTCGAACAGATCCTCCATCGCCTCCAGGATGTGACCAAGCACCCGCTGCTCCTCCAGGGTGAGCGACTCGCCGCCCGCGCCCAGGATCTCGCGATTCTCGGGATCACCGGTGGCCGTGGCGAACAGCGCCCCATTCACGCGAAACTCGGCCGAGAACTCGGCGTCGCTCCCCGTGATATCGATCTGGATCGATTCGTCGCCATGGCGTACAAAGACCCGGATCTCTCCCGAGCCGCTTCCTTCCGTCTCCATCCCGGAAACCGAGACATCCACCTCGAAGCCACGCGAAGCGATCTCCAGGTGTACACCCAGGTCGAAGGTCTGCTGGATGCCGCTGGCGCCCGAGATGTCGAGCTCGAAATCGAGCCGGTGCTCGGCATCGCGGATATACCCATCGACGTCGATGATCCCGGATGTGTCATCGCTCTCCAGGCTGACCGAGTACTCGAGGTACGTCTCTCCCCCGGATAAGACGCTCAACCTCAACGCGATTCCGGCTGTCGAGTCTCCCTCGTCGACCAGGTCCGCGTGCCCGATCTCCTGCTCGAGCAGCGGCTCGCCGCTGATCGGGTTCACGCCGTAGAGGATGAAGCGGACACCGTTCGAAGGAGCATCCGTCCGCGCGGGGTCGGGCGTGTAATCGCCCGTCGCCGGATCGATCACGAACGTCGTACCGCGTGCTCCCGGGGAGATCACCGGAATGCTGCTGACGGCTACCGCGAGGCGACGCGCGGCCGAGAGGGTCGCGTCGCTCCCCAGAGCGGCTCCTCCGATCTCCGCGCGGGCGAGAGCTTCCCAACCGGGAGCGACCGCGGGGGTCACGCCACCGAGGTTGAAGCGAAGACCGAGCGCCTCGAAGCTCTGCCAAGCCGGAGTCGTGAACACCGCATCCATGGCATTCAGATTCGCGTCTACCGCCGCGGCATCGAACTCGCCTCCGCCTCCGGGCCCGGTCGGGTCGTCCGAGCACGCGCCGGCCATCGCCGTCGCGAGCGCGAGCGCCAGGCAGCGTGCTGGAAACGCGCCACGTTGCGTGCGGCCGTTCCACGTCATCATCGGTCTCCTCTCAACGAACGAAGCCGGTCCTGCTGCTCCGGCGTCAGGATGTTCTTAATCGTGATCAGGAGAGCCAGCTGAGCCCGCTTGATCATGCGCTCGGTCGTGAGGACCACGTCCACCTGTTCCAGTGCGGCAGCCTCATCCACCCGCGGCTGGTCCAGCAGCTCTATCAGCGTCTGCGAGGCCTCCAGCATGTCCCATTCGAGATCCACGACGTTGCGCTGCAACTCGCGGATCGACTCCGAGATCCTGGTCCATTGCTCGCGCGTCAGACCGATCGCCTGTCGGTTCTGCATCACCAGCTCGGGCGCGAACAACGTCCGGGCGATCTGGTCCTCTCCGCGCGATTCGACCTGGTATTCTGCCTGCGATTCTTGGGCCGGCGCCGGCGCGACGAAGAGCACCGTCAGGAGCAACCCAAGCGGCCACTTGCGGTTATGGATCATGATGGAATCCTTCCGGGGTCCTCTCGCTGGATATCGTCGGTGCGGCCACGTCGTGCGGGGGTTTCCGGCGCGCTGGGTGGCACGCGTCGGCCGATCGCGGGGATGCCGCGCCAGGCTCGGGCTCGAGGCCGCTCGAGCAGAAAGTCCGTCGGCGAGCGCCACATGGTCGAGGTGCGTTGGAGCTCCACGGCGAGGCTCCCGGTTTCGCCACCGGGCGTCAGGAGCCGGCCGAGTCGCGGTCCGGCCAGCGCGAGCAGCAGAACCAGGGCGACCGCGACCGCGAATCCGGGGGCCCCGACACGCGGCCGGCCCGCGAGCCGCTGGGCCCGGCGGCGATTCATGACGTGCTCGAACGAGGGGGCGGCGCGGCGCTCCTCCTCACGGAGACGCTCGAATGCCTGTCGGAGCCGTCCTTCCTCGTCCATCGCGCTTCCCTTTTCGTCGCTCACGGTCCCGGCTCGCCCGGTGCGAGCATGCCTCGGAGACGCTTCTTGCCCCTCTCGTAATGCGTGCGGGCTGTACCCACCGAGGTCCCCATCACGGTCGCCGCCTCCTCGATCGTCATGTTCTGATAGAAGACCAGGTGCAGCACCTGGCGTTGCCGGGTCGACAGCCGCCCCAGCGCGGTGGTCACGCGAGCCGACTCCTCGGACCGCAGGACCGCGTGTGAAGGATCCTCCCCGTCCTCCCCGGCCCTCGAGTCACCACCGGCCGCCCATGCGGCCGCCCACCGCAGGCGCCGCCTCCGCCTTCTCTCCTGCGCGGTCCGGCGAATCACACCGAACAGGAAGGTGCGAAGACTGGAGCGTCCCTCGAATCGCGCACGCCCGTCGAGCAGCTTCAGATAGGCGTCCTGGAGGACGTCGGCCGCCTCGGCCTCGTCTCCCCGGCAGCAACTGAGTGCCCACCCGAAGCTCGCCTGGTGGTGCCGCGGCAGCTCCTTTTCCAGCCCGGCCTCGGCTCGAGAGCGGGTCTCCCCTCGCGAGTCCTGTCCCGGTTCGGCTGTCATGACGCTCGGTCGAAGTTCATCCCGCGGCTCTCCGCCCAAAGGAACGGCTCCGGAGGAACGGCCCCGATCAAACGACGCGCCATGTGTGTGTGTCGTCACGGGCGTCGCTATATGACACCCGGGCAAGCTCCGGGGCCGATCAGACGGCGTCGGGGTCGCCGGCGTTGCGAGCGGAGGAGCACTGCTCGTAGGCCTGACGCTCGAACCCGTTGCCGCGGTAGGCGCCTCTGCCACGGATCGCCGCCCAAGCGCTGCTCGACAGATAGGCGGGTATGAAGAGTGGGCCCCAGCGCTCGCATTGACGGACGTGCACTCTCTCGTGAGCGCGTGTTCCCTCCAGGTCCGCTTCGCTGCGACCGAGCACGACGTGCCCCAGCGTGAGCGCTCTTGCTCCACCCGGGATGGGAACCGCAATCCGTAGAAGGAGTGAAATCAGACCACCGGAAGCCTCGATGGCTCCCGCCCGAAGGTACAATCCACCGCCCGTCAGCACGCCCAGCATCGCGAAGATGACGCCGAGTGCGGTGGTCGGTGAGGCCCAGGCATAGCACAGGACCCGCACGAGCGAGGACCGTTGGTGGCCGCCGAGACGCATCATATGTCGGCTCCGGTCGGCGATCGGGTTTCAGTCAGAGATCGTCGGCAAGCTTGTCTTGCAGATGGTCCGAATCGATCCCGATCACCTCTATCACTTTGCTGCGGGATCGTTCGCCGCGGGTGATGCGGATCTCGGATCGCGAAACGTCGAGGGCTCGTGAGAGGAACGCGATCAGCGCCGCGTTGGCCGCCCCCTCGACCGGGGGGGCGGTGAGACGGATCTTGATCCCATCGCCATATGACCCCGCGACCTCATTCCGGGATGCACGGGGTTGTACACGAACCGTGAAGCGCACCCCGTCTCCGACCCGTTCGATCTTCACGGACTCAGACGGAGCCTGGGCTGTGTGTCAGAGGCTGGCCAGAGGCTCCAGACCATGCGCGACGCACATGTGGGTCAGCTCCCGACCGTCGTCGTATCGCACCGTGATGTGGCCGAGACCCCAATCTGCCTCGGGATCGAGCCCCACGACGGTTCCCGGGTTGCCCCACGGATCCGCGACACGCTCGCCCACATCGAACTCGACCTCCACCAGGGCCTCGTGTAGTCCTCCGCGCGGCGCACCGGCCATCGCCGGGTCCAGGTCGGGCTCCTCGAGAACGACCCCGCCGTCGGACGCGATCGAGTAGGCTTCGCCCGCCTCTCCCACGACACGGGCGGACATACTGGCAGCCAGCTGTATCATCTTGGTGACCAGTGCCTGGTCGGGATTCTTGGTGAACACACTTCCCTGCGACCAGTCGAGCCACGGCTCCACGAGGGTCGACTCGCCGGACCACCGAACGAAATGCGGCCCCATGCTCCCAACGAGCTCGAGATCGGGATCGGCCTGCACGACCTCCAGCCACTCCTCCGGCTCGATCGGCAGACTCGCCCCGTTCACCCCGCAATCCGCCCGCGTGATTCGCAAATCGTAACCCATAGGCTGCCTCCCACACCCTTTCCACACCCCGAGGAACGACGTGGCGAATGCCCCCCGTCGGGGAGTCGATGGAGCAAGCGGCATGCCGGGGGAGAAGCTGCATGGGACGTGGAGTCGCCGGAGGGAGAGCCAGCATGGAGGGGAGGCGCCGCGGTCGGGGCTTCAGCCGCTCCTCCACTTCATGTACTCGAACACGGATCGGCATCGGTGGCAGTAGTATTGACTCGTGGAGAGCGCCGACCCGAAGGACGCGAACTGCTGCGTGTCGGTTCCCCCGCAAAACGGGCACTCGGCCGCGTCGGGCAGCTCCTGGTTGGGCCGCACCTCCGGATCTACCGGGGTGGGTATACCTGGTTCGTCGGGTCGCATCGCTCGGTCAATCCATGAGAAGTGCGCGGTTCCGATCTCCGCGCACGCGGGCGAGCGTGTCCGCGTCGGGTCCGCCCTCCGCGCCACGTCTTCGCTCGGCACTCCAGCCGGTCCAGTCGTCGTCGATCGAGCTGACCCAACGGCCCGAGTCTCGCTCCGCCAGCGCGAGGCCGGCCGCGTCGATGACGGGACCGATGCGATCGAGCCATCGGGCTCGGAGCTCATCCGGCCGGCTCGATGTCACCCCAATCTCGGCGAGGGCGTTTCCAAGCGGGTCGTCGGTCGGACCGAACGAGCGCATACAAGCCTGCCAGGCCGAGCCGAGCGCGTCGCGGAGCGCCTCTCGCCCGGCGTCGGTGGTCGCCAGTCGCGACACCCAGCCACGGGCGTGCTCGAAGTGAAACCGCTCCTCGTCCAGCAGCTTGCGAGCTTTGTAGTGAATCGGCTCGAAGCGGCTCGACTCCATCGCCTCGAATTGTACGGACAGCGCGGTGTCGAGCAGGAGGTTGAGCGCGATCAACTCCTGCCACGACTCGACGGGTGCATCGAGCAGCTCGGAGCTATGGTATTGTTCCGTCTCGCGTTCGTGCTCCAGCTCGCCGGGGTCCAGGGCGAAATCCTTGAGCATCGCGTACACGATGCGCCCGTGGCCCCATTCGTCCTGCGCCATTGCAGAACAGGCGATCCCGGCTTCGACCGAGGGTGCCCCGAGGATCCAGTCCGAGTAGTGGATCCCGAGCAGGCGCTTGTTGTCCGCCAGGGTCAGCAGGAGGTCTCGCAGGTGATCGTGTACCTCGGCCGGGAGATCCGCCGCCGTCGGAAAACCGGTTCGCTCGTTCATGGTTTCTCTTCGTTCACGGCGTGACCGTAGGCGGGCACACCTACCTCGTCCGCGACGGAACCCTCACCCACCGGTGGCGCACCACCGAGCGTGAAGGGGGCCTGGGCCCGGTTCACCGCTTCGAACGCATCGCGCGGAGCTACCGCCATCTCGAACCACTTCTGCTCATCGTACGTCTGCCAGGCGTACACCCTGGCCAGATCCGGGTTGGGCGCGGTCACCGAGCCGATATGCTGGAAGGGATCGGCGCGGTCCTTCCGGGCGAAGACTTCGTAGATGCGCTCGTCCGTGATGGAGAGTTCATTCGCCATCAGACTGACACTCCCGCGCGTCGCATGATCTCGCGACCACGCTCGCTGATACGGTCCGTCGTCCAGGGTGGATCCCACACCGTCTCGATGTCCACCCGAGTCACCCCCGGTTCACCCAGCAGGCGTTCGCGCACGTCCCACTTGATGAAGTCCATGCAAGGGCAGGCGGTAGCCGTGAAGCTGAGGGAGACGGCTACCGCACCGGTCTCCTCGTCCGCCTCGACACCATACACGAGCCCGAGGTCGACGAGCGAGATCGGGAATTCCGGATCGGATACCTCGTAGAGGGCCCGATGGGCCGCTTCCGTGAGGTCGACCGGTGGCGCGGCGAACGCCGGAGGGTCGGGCAGTTTCATCCCGCCTCCCTGCGTCTCACGCAGGACGGCCGCGAAGTTCATCCCATCCTCGTACCGCACTCGTCGGCCGGAACCGACGATCGGCAACGCCGAGCCGGTTTCGCGTCCCGCGGCGACGCCGGTCGAGCCCGAGGCGTCGGACTCATCCATCACGGAAGCTCGACCCGGAAGATCTCGAACAGCTGGATCGGCTCCTCGGCGCCCAACCCCGAGAAGTGCGGGTTCACGGCGTAGACGGCATCGCCCCGCAGGGCCGCGGTCGTGGGTTGTGATGGGGTCGACGCCCGCGCAGCGACCTCGGCCGTGCTCCACCCGTCGCCACTGCTGAGGACGATGACCTCCGCCACGGGCGACCCGTCTTCGGCCACGGAGCTTCCGACCACCACGAGCGCGCCGTCGGGGTGCAGGGCAAGCCCATCAGCGATGATCGGCTCGCTGAGCGTCACCTCGCTGAGCTCGCCGGGGGCGTCGAGCGGGACGCGGACCAGCGACTGCGCGTCCATGACGGACGCCAGCAGGTATCCGCCGGGGTGGTAGTCGATTCCGTTCAACCGAGAGAGGCGCTCGTCCTCGACGAGCACCGTCGCGTTACCGTCGAGGTCGACTCGATAGATAACGGGCGAGAACGTGTCGGTGACGTACGCGGTCCCGTCGAGTCCGACGGTCACATCGTTGGCGAAGTGTCGAACGTCGGGCACGAGGGCGCCGAGATCGACCATGTGCAGCCGAGCTCCGCTGCCGAGGTCGTAGATGCCGAGCTTCGCCTGACCCGGGAATTCAGGATCCTGGAAGACCCCCAGGTCCGAATTCGCGACTAGCAGTCGACCGTTCGCGGCGTCAATGTGAATCCCGATCGAGCCGACCAAGTCCTCATCCTCGATGAACGGGCCATGGCTCCCGTCGTCTCTCACCTCCGTGATGGTGCCCATCGTCACTGACCCGACCAGGAAGCGTCCCGCCGTCGCGTCGTATTCGACACCCTCCGGGTGCAGGGCCGGCACAGCGATGCGGAGCGTGTCCGGCAGGACAGCCTGGATGGCGTCGGCCTCTCCAGCATCCGGTTCGGCATCCGGTGGGGGCCCGCAAGCGAGTCCCGGCGGAAGGCATAGCACGAGGAGCCCGGCCGTGCAGGCGCGGGTCATCGAGCGAGATCGGGTCGGGTCTGAATAGAGGCGTCCCATGCGTGTGTCCTGGTGGCTAGAGGGCTGTTCCAGCCGCCTGCTAGGCGGCGAGCAACTGCTCGACATCGTACCGGCTCCTCCTCACTGACTCGACGTACTCTTCATTCATCGGCCCGCGACCCTTCCAACGCTCGAACACCTCGGACCAGCTGATCGGCTCGTCGAACAGCCACCGTTTGGCGTCCGGGTCGTACTGGCAGGGGAAATCGAAATCGAGCTCGACTTTGTCCGTATCCCCGTTCAAGTGCGCGGGCACGCTGACCCCGATCTCTTCGCAGAGCGGGATCAGGGCCTTGAGCCAGGTCTGCCGGAGCTGGTCATTGGTCATGCCCTTGAGCTTGAATTCGAGCTGGGCATTGTGGCGCTTCTTGTCATCCGGCATCCCGAACCACTCCGCGCCCATCGGGAACATCCAATCGACCGCGCGCTGCACGGCCTCCTTGCCTTCGCCGCCGCCCTTGCACAGGCGTCGCATCCACACCTCGCCGTGCCGCAGGTGGAAGTTCTCCTCCATCGCGACTTTGACGAGGCCACGCTTCAAGGGCCCGTAGCTCGTGTTACGGTGCACGTCACCCAACAACGTGATCCCGGCCCGATCGTACAGCCCGTGGGCCGTGACGAGCTCGGCCCAGTTCTCGAGCGGCTGGTCGAAACCGTACGGGTGCTTGAACTTCTCGGGCGGGCGCTCGTAGAGGAGCCAGTGACGGTCGATCCCGAGGTCTTCCAGCAGACGATATGCGATGTTCGCGTGCCCGAGCTCGTCCTGAATGATCGCGGTCGCCGAGACCATCGTATTGGTCGAGGGCGCATCCCGAGTGGCGTTGAAGTACGCCGGCGCGCTGATCAGCTCGGTGTCGCCTTGCACGGTCAGCTGCGTGATCAGCGCCGTCTTGTAGGCCTCCGTCATGTCCTCCTCGGACTCGACGATGAACCCATCGTGGACCTTCCGTTGCAGCTCATCGTCCGTGAATCGACCCATCCTTCGTGGCCTCCTTTTTCGAGCGGGGGGTGCAATCTAGCGGAGGCCCCGACCGGGAGAAACCAACCGGAAGGGGCGGCTATGGTGGCGCGTGGCCGAGCCGGCCATTTTGCGAGCCCTGCAGGAGATCCACCCTATGGATGGAGGACTCGATGTCCGATGTGAGAGGCCAATTCGTCTGGTACGACTTGATGACCACGGATCCGGGCGCCGCAAGGGATTTCTATCAAGACATCATCGGCTGGGGGACCCAGGCGTGGGAGGGGAGTGAGACCCCTTACACGATGTGGACCGTCGCAGACAGACCGGTCGGTGGGGTGATGGAGCTCCCCGAAGAGGCCCGGGCCGGGGGAGCACCACCCCATTGGCTGCCTTATGTCGGGACGCCGGATGTGGGTGCCACCCTCGCCCGAGCGACCGAGCTCGGGGGGACGGTCTACGTGCCCCCCACCGACATCCCCGACGTAGGCCAATTCGCAGTCCTCGCGGATCCCCAGGGCGCGGTCTTCGCGGTGTTCAAGCCCGCTGGCGAACACCCCACGCCGCCAGGTCCGGGGCAGAACGGTGATTTCTCCTGGCACGAGTTGGCGACGACCGACTACGAGGCCGCGTTCACCTTCTACCAAGACCTGTTCGGCTGGGAGAAGACGGACGCGATGGATATGGGGGAAGCCGGCATGTACCAGATGTACGGGTTGCCGGGATCCGAGCACCCTCTGGGCGGGATGTTCAGCAAGCCTCCCGAGATGCCTGGCCCGGCGGCGTGGCTGTGCTACACGACGGTGGCCGATGTGACACCGGCTTCTGAGCGCGTGAAGGAACTCGGCGGGCAGGTCCTGAACGGGCCGATGGAGGTACCGGGCGGAGACATGATCGCCGCCTGCATGGACCCACAGGGCGCCATGTTCGCGCTTCACTCGGCAGGAAACGGCAGCGAAGCAGGCTGATCCGAGGAGCCTCAGCTACGGTTCCTCAGGAGGTCTCCGGAGGGGAATCGGATTCGGGAGCGCGACTCAGCGAGACTACGCCGCCCGCGAAACGGATTTCCAGTTCATCTGTTCGCACCTCGAACCCGAGGGCCGAGCCGAGGCTCATGATGAGGCGCTGTTCGAAGTCCGTGCGAGCCGGCTCGCACGCCCTGCGTGTAATCGCGATGCCGGAGAATTTGATTCCACCCGCGTTGGTGGCCTGGTAGCTACCCAGCAACCGGTTGCAGCAGGTCGAGCCGAACAGTCGTCCTGAAGAGCCATCCACGTCCCGCAGCTCCTCCACGAAGGAGAGCTGGGGAGGGTCGCCGGTCGAGTTTGCGGCCATGGCGGGCGCCTCGCGGGCGCGGATCGAGACGATCGTCCACACACCAGCCGTGAGGGCGTATGTCGAATCCCGTGGTGACTCGGATGGCGCGCTCTCGCCCGACGCGGGGCTCGCCGCCGGAAGCAGGCCTCGATTCGTGAGCACGAACTCGGTCGTGATGGGAACGGATGGCCGGACGGTGATGAACTGACCGGGCTGTTGAACCAACAGATCCGCTTCAATCACTCCGTCGTCGATGCGTAACGCTCTGACCTCGATCCTATCACCGAGCAACCGGGTCGAGACATCGCGCGTCTCACGCCCGTCGCTAAGGAGCGCGTGCAACCGATAGAAGGTCTCGGTCCCACCCGGTTGCTCGACCAGCACGGCGACCGCGTCCTCGATGCCGTCACCGTCCAGATCCCCTGTCGCGAACTCCTCGAGAGCGATAAGCAGCTCGGAGGTCGGACCCGCCGCAGGCCGGTACTCACCCTCCGCCAGCGTGACGACGCCCTCATCCGTCCACTCGGAGAGGTAGGTGGCATTGAGGATTGCTTCCGCGCTCGTCGGAGCTGGGGATCGGTCGCACGCGGTCGCGAAGGCGACTGCGGCGGCCGCTGACAGCCAACGTCCCGAGCCCCGACCCGAGCGCCGACCTCCTTTGATCGGACCTATCCGTGTCTACTCCCCCGCCATGAAGGGATACGTGTAATCCTGCGGCGGCACGAACGTCTCCTTGATGGAGCGTGGGGAGACCCAGCGTAGCAGGTTCAGGATCGACCCCGCCTTGTCGTTCGTCCCGCTCGCGCGCCCGCCTCCGAACGGCTGCTGGCCGACGACCGCCCCCGTGGGCTTGTCGTTGATGTAGAAGTTGCCCGCCGTATGCCGGAGGGCCGCCGTCGCCTCGCGGATCACCTCTCGATCGTTTGCGAACACACCCCCCGTGAGCGCGTAGGGTGAGGTCTCGTCCACGAGCTCGAGAGTCTCCTTCCACGCCTCCGGACGATACACGTGCATGGTCATGACCGGTCCGAAGATCTCGTCGCACATGAGCTTGTGCTTCGGGTTCTCGGCCAGGACGAGCGTGGGCTCGATGAAGAACCCCGCGGAATCGTCGCACCCTCCCCCTGCGAGGATCTCGCTGTCTTCGGAGGCGCGGGCGTATTCGATGTACTCCTTGATCGATTCGAATGCCGGCCGGTCGATGATGGCGGCGACGAAGTTACGGAAATCGGAGGGATCGCCCATCCGAATCTCCTCCATCATCGCGAGCACGCGGTCGCGCACGTCCTCCCACATCGTGGAGGGCACGTAGGTCCGCGCGGCCGCGCTGCATTTCTGACCCTGGTATTCGAAGGCGCCGCGCACGATGGCCACGGCGAGCGCCTGCGGATCGGCGGTCTCGTGCGCGAGGATGAAGTTCTTACCGCCCGTCTCACCCACCAAACGCGGGTACGAGCGGTAGCTTTCCAACCTCTCCGCGACCTGCCTCCACAGCGTCTGGAACGTCCACGTGGACCCCGTGAAGTGGATCCCCGCCAGCTCAGGGCTCGACACCAACGGCTCGCCGATCTTCCCCGAGGATCCGGGCAGGTAGTTGATCACGCCCGGAGGCAACCCCGCCTCCTCGAGCACACGCATCGTATAGTAACCGGACAGGATCGCGGTGGTCGCCGGCTTCCAGATCACGGAGTTGCCCATGATCGCCGGCGCGGTGGTGAGGTTTCCTCCGATCGCCGTGAAGTTGAACGGGCTGATCGCCCACACGTAGCCCTCGAGCGGACGGTGATCCATCCGGTTCCACACGCCGGGCGAGGACGCCGGTTGCTGCTCGTGTACGCGGGTCGCGAAGTAGCTGTTGAAGCGCCAGAAATCGATCATCTCGCAGGCGGAGTCGATCTCGGCCTGGTAGACGGTCTTGCTCTGCCCGAGCATGGTCGCGGCATTCAATCGCGCACGCCAAGGTCCGGACAGTAGATCCGCCGCCCGCAACAGGACGGCGACCCGGTCCTCCAACGGCCAGCTGGACCACTCCTGCCACCCTTCGCGGGCGGCTTCGATCGCCCGGGCGCACTCCGCGGCGCCGGCCATGTGCGAGTGGGCCAACACGTGGCCGTGGTCATGAGGCATCACCACATCGTGGAGATTGCCCGTGTGCACGTCCTCTCCACCAATGATCAGGGGGATTTCGACGATGTCACCACTCTGACGCTCGAGCTCGGTCTTGAGCTCTTCGCGCTCCGGGCTCCCCGGTGCATAATCGAAGACGGGCTCGTTTTCGGGTACGGGGGTTTGGAAGCGTCCCTGGGGGTGAGCCAAACGGGTGGGCTCCTCTCCGCCGGGAAGCTCCTCGTCGGCCGTCGGCTCAGTGGCCGGGCGGCTGGCGGTCACCGTCTCCATGTGGGCTTCCTCCTGAGTCGTATTTGCGGCATAAGTACGTATGGTAATGTCGGTTAGCCAGCCCGGGCGCTCCGCCCGGCCGTGGCGCCTGCCAACGGCTCGACCGGTCCGCCGCGGCGGCAGGAACCTCCAATTGTCGACATCGTGCTCTGCTGGGCGCACGCCGGGCCATCGAGACCGGCGCGTGGTCGTGCTCCCGGTGTATAATGAATAGTGTAGGAGTTGTCCGCCATGACTGAAACGCCCGCATCGACATACGGGGATTACTGGGATCGGGGGTACGATTTTCCGACCTATCTGGGCCGGGAGGTGCAGGAGCATTCCGCGTTGTGGAACGAGATGTACTGGAAGGCCACACCCCCCGAATGGGCCGTCCGCAAGGCGCGCGAGCTGGGCGGTCATTGGAAGCTGCTCGTCTTGTCCGAAGACTGGTGTGGAGATGCGTCCAACACGCTTCCGGCCCTCGCTCGCTTCGCCGAGGCGATCCCGGGCATCGAACTTCGCGTCCTGAAGCGCGACGAGAATCCCGAACTAATGGATCGCTACCTCACGAACGGGTCCCGCTCGATCCCGCTGGCCATCGTACTGGATGAGGCGTACGAGCCCGTGGGCCGTTGGGGGCCGCGACCCGCCGAGCTCCAGGAGTTCGTCGTGGGCGAGAAACGAGCGGGGCTGAGGGACAAGGCCGACATTTACAGGGACGCCCGCCGTTGGTACGCCCGCGATCGTGGGGAGACCACGCTTCGCGAGCTGCTGGAGGTCCTGGACAGGACCATCTCCCTGAATCTCGGGCCCGCCGCTCCGTGCTGAGACGCCCGTCCGCCCTCGCTGCCGCGACCATTGTCGCGATCACGGGCATTCTCCCGATCTCCGCTATCCTGGTCGCTCAGGACGTGGACCCGACGATCGAGTCGGTGGGCTCGCTGCTCGAGGAAGTCCGCCGCGCGGGCCACCATCTGGTGGCACCGCGACGCTTCGAGCGGGCCGTGGCCCGCCTCGAGGACGCGAGCGCTCGGCGCGAGCGTGGCGACTCTCCCGAGTCGGTGCGACAGCGGGTCATCGAGGCGAGCGTCGAGCTGCGCGAAGTGCGGCGCCTCGCGGTCTCAGGAGCGGAGTTGTTCGGGTCGGCGTTGGCGGCCCGTGGGCGAGCGCTGGATGCCGGTGCCCCGGAGCGCGCGGACGCCCTATGGGCCTCCGCCGAGGGTGTCCTCCGGGAGGCAGGACTACGCTTCGAGCGCGACGATCGCGAAGACGCCTCTCGGCGTGCGGAACGCGCAGCGTCCTTGTACCGGGAGGCGGCGTTCTCCGCGCGACGCGACGAGCAGCTGGGCACGGCCCTCACGGCCCGAGCCGCGGCCCTCGGTGCCAGCGCACGCGAGCTGGCACCGGAGACATTCGGCGAGGGAGAGGCCATGCTCGCCCGGGCGGACTCGATTCTGGCGCGAGGCACGGGCGAGGTCGACGCCGCCAGGCGGTTGGGGGTGGAGGCGGCGACCGCGTTCAGAGCCTGATCCGGGAACACGAGGGCGATCTGGTCGCGCTCGCGACGGTTCTCGGCCTCGATGTGAGCATCGCCGGGGGCAGCTCGGGCGTGGCCGAGGTGATCGCCGACGAGATCCGACGTCTCTTCGCCGAACGGGACCGGTTGGAGCGGGAGGGTGCGAATGCCCGGTCCGAGGGAGAGAGGCTTCGCGAGCGCGTGGAGGCGCTGGAGCGGGATCTGACAGCCGCGGAGCGCCGTGAGGCCGAGACCCTGGCGCGGCTCGGAGAGCGCGAGGACTACGAGCGCAGGCTGCGGGAGGTTCACGCGCTCTTCACCCCCGAGGAAGGCGAGGTCCTCGTTCGCGGCGACGAGCTGACGTTGAGGCTGTTCCAGCTCACGTTCGAGTCGGGCTCGGATGAGATCCTACGGGAGCATCAACCGATTCTGGCCAAGGTGCAGCGCGTGCTCGTCCAATTCTCCGAGGCTCCGGTACGGATCGAGGGACACACCGACACGCGCGGGAACGCGGAAGCCAACCGCGCACTCAGCCAACGACGTGCGATAGCAATCCGTGAGTACCTTCTCGAGAATCTCCCGATCAGCGCGAACCGGCTCGAGGCCACCGGTTATGGGGAGGACCGCCCGATCGCGAGCAACGAGAACGAAGAAGGTCGCACGCGGAACCGCCGCATCGAGATCGTGCTCACCCTCGACACCCGCTGACCTGGGAGGCTGCCGAGCGACCCTGGCCCTTCCAGGAGGCTAGCCCTCGGTTCGCCGGCTCCCGGTTCGCTTCGCGTCGGGTGTAGCGCGTGTGATCGCCCCGTAGCACTCCGGCCATCGATCCTGGATCAGGTCGAGCTCGTATTCGCCCGCGCGAACCACCTCGCGGGTGGCATCCGCCAGCGAGAGGTCCAGCTCGAGGTGGCATCGCCCCGCTTCGGCGTCTGCCTCGAGCAGAAGCCGGCCGCTCGGATCCGCCGCGAGGCTGCCGCCTTCGAAACGGACGCCGCGCTCGATTCCCACGCGGTTTACCGCGAAGTAGAACGCGTGGTTCTCGTAGGCGCGGACCTGCACCACCTCCCGCTTGAGCTCCAGGCGTGGCCAGTTCGTCGGCAGGAGCAGCAGTTGAGCACCCTCGAGTCTCAGTGCGCGGGCGCTCTCGGGGAAGCTGCCGTCATAACAGATGTGCATCCCGATCCGGCCGAACGGGAGATCGTAGGCCCGGAACGGCTCGGCACCGGGGCGTGTGAACCGGTCGACCCCGAGACACAAGGTGTGCACCTTCCGATACCGGTCTATGAGACCGTCCGACCCCACGAGCAATGCCGAATTGAAGAGGGCATCCCCATCGCGCTCGATCGCACCGCAGACGACCCAGACGCGGAAGTCGGCCGCGGCGCGCGCGATGGCCCCGATCTCGGGACCGTCGGCGGTTACCGCGGAGCCGAGTCCCTCCTCCAGGCTCTCGAACACGTAGCCCGTGAGTGCCGCCTCGGGGAAAACGATGAGCTCGGCCCCTTCGGCGGCGGCGGTCGCGATCTCGCGCACGATCCGCTCGACGTTCCGGGATGTGGACCCGAGCTCGGGGGCGAACTGGACCCCACACACCCGTGCCGGGCGGGTCTCTGAGGAGCTCGTCAGCGACCGGTCCAGGGCCGCTCCGTCCTCAGGGCGGCCGCGATACCCGCGACCACGGTCCCGACCGCGAGACCGATCCCGATCCAGCGGCCGAGCTCCGCCGCTCCTCCTTTCGAGCCCTCGCGCCACGGACGGATCAGCTCGCGCTGCCAATGACGGACCTCCTGCTCCGCCCGCATGCTGGCGATGTGAAGAACCGCTCCACCTGCTCGACGT
This sequence comes from Gemmatimonadota bacterium, assembly GCA_039589195.1. Classification (GTDB taxonomy): domain Bacteria; phylum Gemmatimonadota; class Gemmatimonadetes; order Palauibacterales; family Palauibacteraceae; genus JBDHAC01. Next base: position 33,198 of record JBDHHV010000036.1, read on the forward strand.
AGGGCGCTCATCTCGTCAGCTCCCCGGAGGCTTGGAACCGACGAAGTCCTCGCCCCCATCGACCCGGATCGTGTTGCCGGTCATCCAGGCGGTCTCCGGAGCCGCCAGCGCCACCATGCAGCTCGCGACATCCTCTGGCGTGGTGAGTCTCCCGTGCGGGTTCTGGCTCGCCGCCTCTTCGAGCATGTGCTCGGCCCCTGGGATCTTTCGCAGAGCCGGCGTATCCGTCACACCTGCGCGGATCGCGTTCACCGTGATGCCGTTCGGGGCCAGCTCGAGCGCGAGCTGGCGGCAATGCGATTCCAAGGAGGCCTTGGCCGCCGACACGGCGCCGTAGGTGGGGATCACGCGATCCCCACCCGAGGAGGTCATCGCGTAGATGCGCCCGCCCTCGCCCATGAGACCACGGTCGACGAGGCCCTGGGTCCAGTAGACCAGCGTGTGCGCCATCACATCGAGGGTCATGTTCATCTGGTCGGGCGAGATCGACGCACCTCCACCCAGGAACGGTCGCAGCGTCCCGAACGCGAGCGAGTGCATGAGCACCCGCACGGCGCCGGACGCCGCGGCTCCGGCGATGTCGTCCAGGACCGCATCCCGCTTCTCGGGTGCCGCGGCGTTCACGTTGTAGAAGACGGCTCGCTGTCCGGCTTCCTCGATCGATGCCTTGATCTGCTCGACCCGCTCCAGTCCGGCGCGGCGGTCCAGGTGAACGCCGTAGATATCATAGCCCGCCTGGGCGAATGCGCGCGCAGCGGCTTCGCCGAAGCCGCTTGAGGCCCCCAGGATGAGGGCGGCGTGGTCGGTGGCCTGCGTCAACTACATCTCCTTCCACGGCGGTCAAGGCCGAAACTGATCGCGTAGCTCGTGTCCAGCCCGTACGATAGCCAATGGTCCGGCATATGCACAGCGGGTAAAGGTCGCGTGAGTGGTGGATGCGGTAGGCTCAGGAGACGGGATGTTGGGATCGACAGTCACCGGGGACGGGGAGCGCGCTGGGGACGGGTGGAGGGCCGTGGACCTCTCTCTTCTCGCGATCGGGATGGGGCTGGCCTTCGGACTGGGCGAGGTCGCCGGGCTCGCATCGAGAGTCTACATCGAGCGGGCCGCAGTCACGCACGTCAGTCCCAACATTCCGTGGATGGCGCCCGTGGGCTACGCGGCGTTCTTCCTGCTGCTGTCTCCGATCCTGTTCATCCCGGTTCGTCAGCGGGGTAACCCCGGTCTGGCCGTGTTCGCCTTCGCGGCACTCGGGTTCATCGGGTGGCTGCAGATGCTCCCGTGGTCGCTGCACACGGCCGCCGTCGCCATACTGGCCCTCGGGCTGGCGGTGCAGACGGCTCGTATCGCAGCGCACCGGGCAAAACGCCTGCGACGGAGGCTGCGACGCGTGACCGCGCTGCTCGCTGGTGTGACCTTGCTCCTCGGAGCCGGCGTGGCCCTCCGGGGGAGCCTCGGCGAGCGGCGAGCTCTCGCCGCGCTTCCTGAAGCCACGCCCGGCGCGCCGAACGTCCTGCTCATCATCCTCGATACCGTTCGCGCGAAGAGCATGAGCCTGCACGGGTACGATCGCCCCACCACTCCGGCTCTCGACTCGCTCGCGGAAACGGGCACGGTGTTCGAGACCGCCCTCGCGACATCGCCGTGGACGCTCCCGTCGCATGCATCCATGTTCACCGGCCGATGGCCCCACGAGCTGTCTACGCACTGGTCGTACCCGCTCGACGATGCGGAGCCGACGCTCGCCGAGGTTCTGTCACGCCACGGCTACCTGACCGCAGGCTTCGTGGCGAACCTGTCGTATGCCTCGCGTCCGTTCGGCCTCGCGCGTGGGTTCGCTCACTACGAGGACTTTCCCGTCTCGGTCGGGCAGGTCGTTCTCAGCACGTCGCTCGGGCGCAACCTGGCAGCGAGCGCGGGACTCCGGGAGCTATTCGGCTATCAGGAGCTGCTGAATCGGAAGGACGCCGCACGGATCAGAGGCGATTTCATCGATTGGCTCGAATCCCAAGGCGAACGTCCTTTCTTCGCCTTCCTGAACTTCTTTGACGCGCACGAACCGTATCTACCGCCCTCACCGTACGACCGGTTGTGGGGACCCCCTGTAGACAGACCGAATATCCAGCACCGTCACAATCTGTTGCGGGGCGTGAACGCCCGGCGGTTGGGTAAATGGAACATGAGACCGGACGAGGTACCCGGCGAGTTGGCGGCGTACGAGGGAACCATAGCCTATCTGGATGCGCAGCTGGGAGGCCTCATGCGAGACCTCGCGGATCGTGGCAGGCTCGACAACACGATCGTCGTGATCGCGAGCGACCACGGGGAGCACATGGGCGAACACGGCATGTTCGAGCATGGCAAGAGTCTCTTCCTTCCCACGCTGCAAGTGCCTCTCCTGTTCCGCTATCCTGGGCGCGTGCCGGCGGGGGTGAGGATCGACAGTCCTGTGACGATCCGTGACATCCCGGCCACGATTCTCGATTTGGTGGAGCTTGGGTCCCATGAGCCCTTCCCAGGCGAGTCGCTGACGGGTACTTGGGGCGACGGGGCCGCGCGCTCGTCAGCTCGCTCGAGTGCACCAGCTTCGCCCGTCTTCTCCGAGCTCCAACGCGGGCTCGTGGAACAGGACTGGTACCCCATCGCCACCGGGCTCGACATGCTCTCCATCCTCGACCGGGGCTATCACTACATCTGTAACCCCGACGGTACCGAGGAGCTCTATGACGTCATCTCAGATCCCGACGAGTACGACAACCTCCTGTTGTCCCAGCCTCTCGACTCTCTGCTCGGCTCCCTCCGTGCCGCCGCCGGGCAGTTCGACGCGCTGCCGCCGTGGTGTCCTCCACCTGAGGGAGGACCGCCGCGCACGAGACGGCCGCGCGCACGACAATGACGAGTTCAGCTTTTTCAAAAAAGTGATGTGACGCGCGCGGAAGTCACGACACGCGCACGATCGCTCGATTCCTACGTCCGTGGTCGCTAATCGCAGGTGCGCGACCCTGGCCCTCGAGACGTGTCTTCACGTAATCCACACCAGAGCCGACTTTTCTACAAACCTTGAACACTCATGTAACATGATGCCATATAACGGATTGCGTTGTGGATAGAGTTCGATGGCGTTGAGAGTGGCGGTTCGACTCCGGTTGCACGTTCGAATCGCCCCCTCGTATACTGCCAGCGACAACCGGAAGCGGGAATGCGGACAACGCTACTCACCCGTCCGTCGTCATGACCATCCTCAATTTGAACCTTTTTTTGGGAGTGCCAGTCGCTGATGATGCCGCTGTCGGACACCCGCCCGGTGGAGTTGGTCGTGGATCTGCCCGAAGAGCTCGCGGATGATGTCGAGGAAGTCCGGAAGCAGGATCCAGAGTTTCTGGGACGCGCCATCCAGTACGCCCTGGCGCGCCGCATCGTGTTCCAAGAGCTGTGCGCCGAACCTCTCGAACCCCGCTGATTCCCGACGCGGGACCAAACCATCCGCCCGATCCGGGCCAGGTCGACCCCACCTTGTAAGCCATCACGCGGTTGACGCTTGCCACCGGGAGCACTAAATCGCTCGCTGGGGTGGCTTGGCTGTTTGCCATGCCGCGAGACCCGTTGGCCCATAGCAGCGAAGCGTTTTGTCCGCCGATAACGGCCGCCCATTCTCACGCGAGCTCGCCGTCGAGGACCTGGACGCCGATCCGGTCCTGAAGGCGAAGTACATCGAGTTCTGTTCGGCGCAGCTCACCGAGGTGTTCCTGTCGCTGTCCGACGAGCGGATCTACGATCTCGTCGAGGAAGCCGCGAGGGACGAGGACCTCGAGCCCGGGTCACTCGGGTTTCGGGCGATGGTACAGTTGGTGACGAGGCGTTTGCGGAGCAGCGTTCCGCTGCCGGATTTTGGGACGTGGAGACAGGACTACGAGGCGGATCCGGAGCGATACGATCGCTACTTGCTCGGGCTGTGGCGGGAGTTGGCCGCCAGCCAGCCGAACGAAGGCGGGTGACGTCGAGTGATGGCGGGTGATGGTGGGTGACGACGGGGGCGGTTCGATGAGTGGCTCCAGCAACGGTTCAGGGGAAAACCCGTCGCGCCGGCAACTCCAAATATGGGATGAGGAGGAGCGCGACACTTCCATCGGCACATTGGAGGACAATGGCGACCGATGGCAGATGCACGTCATCGTCGAGCCCGTTTCCGGCGACCTGGTGCGAGGCCGGCTCTCCTTCCGGAGCGGCTCGAAGCGATACGACACGGCACCGGTGCTCCTCGAGGAGACCGCGGCGCGAGTGGTTCAACGGGCCGCCGAGCTACCCCAAGCGATGCTGCGTCAGCTCTTCCTCTCGGCGCGAGGCTAGCGCGCCGCCCCGAGCCGCCGCCGTAACCGATTCAACTCGACATCCGAGCACGCTCCCGCGGGGTGCGGAGGACCTCTGCCACGAGCGTTCGCAGCATCACCCACCCGGCCGCCAGGGAACCGCGCGCGGACCCCGAGACTTTGGAGTGGCCGACCGATCTGCGCTCGAACGTGACCGGAACTCCGACCGTTCGCAGGTGAGCGCGGGCCGCGCGCACTTGCATCTGCACGTACCAGCCGAAATTCGGGTCGTCCAGGCGGAGGCGTTCGAGGTCGAGCCAGCGGATCGCACGGAACGGCCCCATGTCGCGAGGCGCGTCACCGTACAACCCACGCATGACGGTGAGTACGAGCCGGTTGCCCAACCGCGCGTGCCAACGCACTCCAGCCCCCCGGGACGACTGCCGCTCGCCGACGACGAGATCCGCACGACCGGCGCGCAGGGGAGCGAGGAGGCGTCCGACCTGAGCCGGGGCCTCGAAGTCGTCCGCATCGAGGAAGACCAGGATGTCCGGAGCCTCGGACTCTCGCAGGGCGTCGATCCCACGCTGGCACGCGCGACCGTACCCGGGGCGGGGCTCCGAGACGACTCGGGCCCCCGCGTCCTCCGCGACGGCAGCCGTATTATCGGTCGAACCGTTGTCGACGACGACCACCTGGGCAAGATCCTCCCCAGCGGTTGCCCGTACCCGATCGAGCAGCCGGGGGAGCGCCGCGGCCTCGTTCCGCGCCGGGATCAGGTAGGCGTATCGCACGTGACCGCCGGGGTCCGGACGTGAAGCGATCGCCGAGCGCATCGACTGCGCTCCCGCGGTTCGTCCTGTTCGCGGCGCAGGCGACCGCGCTGTTGGGCATGGCGTGGTGGCCCGCCGGCCGCTCCACTCCGTGGCCGGCCCTGTGGCTGTGGGGGATCGCCTTCGCTGCGTACCTCGGTTCGTGGCGGTCCGCCGATCTGGTGCCTCGACGCGCGATCTGGGCGGGCGGCGTGCTCCTCCGGGCCGGGCTGCTGCCCCTTACCCCATTCCTGTCCGACGACATCTACCGCTATGTGTGGGATGGTTGGGTGGCGCGAAACGGCATCAACCCGTTCCTCTATGCGCCGGCCGACTCGCAGCTGGAAACGATTCGAACCGGCTGGTGGTCGCTGATCAACCACCCCGAGATCCCCACGATCTATCCTCCCGGCGCACAGATCGCGTTCACAATCCTCGCGCTGCTCACCGCGGCATGGCCGCTGTTCAAGCTCGCCTGGATCCTCGCCGATTTGGGCGTCGCGTGGCTGATCGACCGCCTGGCCCGGAAGCGGTTCGGCCCGGGGCGACACGGGCCGCTGCTTCTGTACCTGTGGTCGCCGCTCCTGGTCGTCGAGGTCGCTTGGAGCGGGCACCTGGAGACGCTCGGGCTGCTTCCGATGGTAGCCGCGCTTGCGTTTCTGGCGGGCAGGCAGCGGGACGGCGACGAGGTCGACGGCCGCGCCGCCGAGGCCGGCGACAGGCCCGGCGAGGCCGAGGCGACACGGGGTGCCTGGGCGGGGGGAGCGCTCCTGGGTCTCGGGGCGGCGGTCAAGTTCGCGCCGCTCGCCGCATGGCCCGCCTTGTGGAGGCGGCACGGCTCCAAACCAGCAGCCATCGCGCTCCTCGTGCCGGCGCTCCTCTACCTGCCATACGCCGCTGCCGGACCCCGGCTCTTCGAGGCACTCGGTACGTACGCGGAGCGCTGGGAGTTCAACCCGGGGCTGTTTCAACTGCTCGTCCAGTCGGTGGGTGCGGGGACGACTCCGCGGTGGCTCGCCGGGGGAGTGGTGCTCTTGGTCGCGGTGGGGGGGGCGTGGAAGCGATGGTCGGTCGAGCGCACGCTCTTCTGGACGATCGGGGCCGCGCTCCTGCTCTCACCCACGCTGCACCCGTGGTACGTGCTGTGGATCCTGCCGTTCGCCTGCCTGCTCGAGAGCGGCCCCTGGATCACCCTCACGGGCACCGTGTTCCTGGGGTACGCCGGACGCGACGCGTTCCACGCCACCGGCGTTTGGCCCCAACCGACATGGCTTGCCCTGCTCGTGCACGCTCCCGTGGTGGTCTGGTTAGTGGCTCAGGCCGCGTCTGGCTACCTCGCGCGTAGCAGCCAGGTACCCGGCGGCGAACAGGCCCGTGAACGGGACCGCTGCGACGAGTCCCGAGGCCACCAGGCTCGCCATCGACCCGATGAGTGAGAGGCCGAGGACCGCGCGCACGCCTGACGCGATCCCGTTCACCCGCGCGCGATAGGCGCGAATGGAGACGCCCCCTCGCTTCGGTGTCCTGCGAAACGGCGTCCGCACCCGCAAGGCTCCCCGGAGGACGGCTCCCGTGAGCGGTATCCCGAGCGCCAGACCCAGAATGAGCGCCTCGAACAGCCGTCTCGGGATCGAGCCGGCCCGGTAGCGGCGAACGCGGGCCGCCGCGCCGTAGAACAGCAGGAAGGGCAGGGTCGCGAACCCCAGCGCCGCTGAATGGACCCATGCGGGTATCCCTTCGTGCGCCAAGCCCAGGTATCCGAGTGCGCACAGGCAGATCCCCAGGATCAACGTGAGCGGATGAACCGCGTGGCCCAGCAGGTGCGCGCTCGCCTCCCACTTCACCGCGGGTCGCAGGGGGCTGCGCCACACCCTCGGCAGAAGCTTCAGCGCGGATTGAATCCCTCCCTGGGCCCACCGCTCCTGCTGGAGCTCGACGTCCTCCAGCTTTCTCGGGAGCTCGGCCGGGACGCGCACATCGTCCCGGTACACCAGGCGCCACCCTCCGAGCTGGGCGCGATAGCTGAGATCGACGTCCTCGGTCAGCGTGTCGCTCTTCCAGCCACCGCTCGCCTCGATACAGACCCGCCGCCACATGCCCGCCGATCCGTTGAAGTTGAAGAACAGCCCGTTCCGGTGGCGCGCCGCATGCTCGATGGCGAAGTGCGCATCCAGAAACAGGGCCTGCGCGCGGGTCAGCCAACTCTCCCCGGCGTTCAGATGACCCCAGGCCGCCTGGACCGCTCCCACGTTCGGGGCGTCGAACGACTCCAGCAGGGACCGTATCAGCCCCGGGGGTGGGACGAAGTCCGCGTCCAGGACGAGGAGAAACTCCCCGCTCGCGAGACGGGCTCCGTGCGCGAGGGCGCCGGCCTTGAACCCCTCTCGCGTCCCACGCCGGACGTGTCGGGCCGCGATGCCACGTTCACGCCAAACCGCGGTCGCGCGGGCGGCGATCTCGACGGTCGTGTCGTCCGAGTCATCCAGCACCTGTACTTCGAGCAACTCCGGCGGATACTCCTGGCTACACGCGGCCGCGATCAGCCGTTCGGCGACGTTGGCCTCGTTATAGATGGGCAGCTGGATCGTGACCGGGGGGAGTGGTCCCTTCCAGCCTCGCGGCGCGGGAGGATCGCCCGTAGCGAAACGGAGCCACAGGAGCCGCAGGCGGTGAAGCCCGAACGGCACCAGGAGACACAGGATGATCAGGTATACCAACCCGGTGCCGAACTGCGCACCCGCTTCGGCCCCGGGCATCACGTGCCCTTCAGCAAGAGCGCCACGACACCGATCACGGACCTCATCGCGGCGCGAGTCCCGAACCCGGGCTCACTCGGCCGCACCCGTCTTCACATAGAGCTCGCCACCCTGCACGCGGAACTCCTCGGCCTTCTCGTGCAGGCCGGCATCGAGCGCGTCTTCCGCCGAGAGCTTGTGGGCGTCCGCGTAGTCCCGCACCTCCTGAGTGATCTTCATGGCGCAGAACTTCGGGCCACACATCGAGCAGAAGTGCGCCACCTTCGCGCCCGCCGCCGGCAGGGTCTCGTCGTGGAACGCGCGCGCGGTGACCGGGTCCAGGCTCAAGTTGAATTGGTCCTCCCAGCGAAACTCGAAGCGAGCCCTGCTGAGCGCGTCGTCCCACTCCTGCGCCCCGGGGTGGCCCTTGGCGAGATCGGCGGCGTGCGCCGCGATCTTGTACGCGATCACGCCCGCCTTCACGTCGTCGCGATTCGGCAGACCCAGGTGCTCCTTCGGGGTTACATAGCACAGCATCGCGGTCCCCATCCACCCGATCATGGCGGCGCCGATGGCGCTCGTGATGTGGTCGTAGCCCGGAGCGATGTCGGTCGTAAGCGGCCCGAGCGTGTAGAACGGCGCCTCGTGGCACCACTCCAGCTGCCTGTCCATGTTCTCCTGGATCAGGTGCATCGGGACGTGTCCCGGTCCCTCGCACATGACCTGGACGTCGTGCTCCCACGCGATCTCGGTCAGCTCGCCCTGGGTCTTGAGCTCGGCGAACTGGGCCTCGTCGTTCGCGTCCGCGATCGAGCCAGGTCGCAATCCGTCACCCAGCGAGAACGAAACGTCATACTCCGCCATGATCTCGCACAGCTCGCGGAAGTTCGTGTAGAGGAAGTTCTCAGCGTGGTGCGCCATGCACCATTTGGCCAGGATCGACCCACCGCGCGAGACGATCCCCGTGACCCGCTCGGCCGTGAGCGGCACGTAGCGCAGCAGCACGCCGGCGTGGACGGTGAAGTAGTCCACTCCCTGCTCCGCCTGCTCGATCACGGTGTCGCGGAAGATCTCCCACGTGAGCTCCTCGGGCACGCCGTCCACCTTCTCGAGCGCCTGGTAGATCGGCACGGTTCCGACGGGGACCGGCGAGTTACGGATCACCCATTGCCGCGTCTCGTGAATGTCCTTCCCGGTGGACAGGTCCATCACGGTATCGGAGCCCCACAGCGTCGCCCACCGCACCTTCTCCACTTCTTCCTCGATCGAGGAGGTGACGGCGGAGCTCCCGATGTTCGCGTTGATCTTTACCCGGAAGTTGCGGCCGATGATCGTCGGCTCGAGCTCGGGATGGTTGATATTCGCCGGGATGATCGCGCGGCCACGCGCCACTTCGGAGCGTACGAGCTCGGGCTCCACACCTTCCCGGAGCGCGACAAATTCCATCTCGGGGGTGACCTCGTCCCGGCGGGCGTAGTGCATCTGCGTCACACAGCCCGTTCCTCGAAGCACGGTCGAACGCTGGAGCGCCGTGGGAACCGTCTCTTCCAGACGGTCGCTCGCGAACGACGCCTGGACCTCCTCGACATCACCTCGCGCGCGGATCCACCCGTCGCGCGACGGGGGCAGGCCCTCGCGCGGATCTACGTCGTGCGGACCGCTCGTATCGGGGACACGGAGCGGGGGCTCGCCACCGGCAAGCTCGATCTCGCGCACCGGGACGCGGACACCTCGCGTTCCCTCCAGATGGGTTCTGTCGGAGTTGGGGAAAAGGTCTCCGAATACGCCCCCGGGCGCCGCGGTCTTCTTCGAACGCGTCCCGTTTCCGCTGGCAGTCATGTAGTGAGCCCTTTCGTGCCGGGCGGGAGGCGGAGGGATTCGTCCGCCGCGCTCCCTACGCCGGTGTCAACCGGATCAGGTTCCGAGGGTGTGTCTCAACCCGGCTTTCCGTCGCGGGGACGGCCCCGGGTACCCCTGGCAGCTACCTGAGATGGTAGAGGTCACCCCGGAGCGGGGCAACGACCGGGCGACCTGACGCCTTCGGTGATTGGGGCATTCTTGTTGCAACAAAAGCGCGCGGTCCGAGTTCCGAAGCGGGACTCACACGCGAACGGGCCCGAAAAGGCGTGCATACCGCGACACCGAATGTCTGAATCCACGCGACATACGACTTCGCGGCCGGTCACCGGTGGGGGAACGACAAGCCTCCTGCCGCGCCTGCGCGACCGCGACGTGGTGCTCGTGGCTGTCGCGGTCGGGCTCGTGGCGGGCCTCGCCGAGGCGATCCAGTCTGTACTCCGGTATGCCGTCGGGCGGCGGGCCGCCGGAGCGATCGTCTGGGGCGAGGTCTACTGGATGGCGCCGCTGGCGGCTTGTACGGTCTTCCTCATCCTCGCGCTGACCCTCTTGGCCCTGCGGCGTCTTACCCGGCGCGACCTGGTGGCCGGTCTGGCGCCGCTCCTGTTCGTGGCCATCGCCATCTACGGTTTCGGACGGTCGCTCGCACTGGGCATCGACCCGCGGGCGCTCCTGATTCTGGCGGCAGGTCTCGCCGCCGCGGTCACCAAGGGCATGGCTCGATGGACGTCGGGCATCCTTCGTTGGACCCGGCGTCTCACCGCCATCGGTGTGGCGGGACTCGTCATGTGGGCCGTGTGGGTACCTCAGGCGCGAAGCCTCGACCGACGTCAGGCTGCCCAAGGTCTGCCCGCTCCGACGGTACAGGGACCCAATATCCTCTTGATCGTCTGGGATACCGTGCGGGCCGCGAGCCTCTCCTTGTACGGGTATGAGCGGGAGACGACTCCGAACCTCGAGCGACTGGGCCAGGATGCCGTCGTGTTCGAGCGAGCGGTCGCGACGTCTTCCTGGACCCTACCTTCGCACGCCAGTCTGTTCACGGCACGGTACCCTCATGAGCACGGCGCGGATCGAGAGACCCCCCTCGACGACCGATTCCCTACCCTGGCCGAAGTCCTCTCGGAGCGGGGGTACGAGACGGGAGGCTTCGTCGCCAACCTCCACTGGCTGGGCACCGCATTCGGGCTCAACCGGGGGTTCCATCGCTGGGAGGACGAGTGGTGGTCGCCGTCGTCGGATCAGGTTCTCGGGTCGTGGTGGATCACAAGACGCGTCCAGGCCCGCCTCCGAGCGCATATCGGTGGCGGTCGGGCCGCGATCCGCGTCCCCGCCGACCGCGTGCAGGGGGCTTTTCTCGATTGGGTCGATCGACGCGAGGATGATCGGCCGTTCTTCGCCTTCCTGAACCTGTTCGACGCTCACGAGCCGTACGATCCGCCCGGCAGCCACCGATTCGCCGACGACGAGGCCCGATACTGGTGGAACTACCAGGTGCCGGATACGCTCGCGGCATCGGAGCTCTCGGACCTGCGAGACACCTACGACAGCTGCTTGTTCTATCTGGATCGAGAACTGGGGCAGCTGATAAGCGGGTTGGAGGCGCGTGGATTGCTCGAGAATACGCTCATCATCCTCACGTCGGATCACGGGGAGACGCTCGGTGAGAACCACCCGGGCGTGCTGGGACATGCGACGAACATGTTCTTCGATGTCCTCAACGTCCCTCTCGTCGTTCGATATCCGGCGGAGTTCGCACCCGGGCGCCGCAGCGAGACGGTCAGTCTGGTGGACCTCCCCGTGACGGTAATGGAAATCGTGGCGGGACCGGGCGGCAAGCATCCCTTCCCGGGGCATTCTCTGGCTCCCATGCTCACCGGAAGCGCGGACGACCCAACCCCATCGTCAAGTCCTGCTTTTTCCCAGTCCAAGCCCGCCGACTATCACCTTCCGCACGACGTTTGGCCGATTTCGAAGGGCCCTCTGCATTCGCTCGTCGTTGACGGCCGGCACTACATCCGGAACGCGGTGGGCGGAGAGGTGCTGTTCGACGTCGACGCCGGCTATTGGGAGCGGGTCGATCTTTCCGACACGCCCGAGGGGGCCGTCGCTCTCCCGCGCTACCGCGCCCGCGTGGACGGAGTGCTGCGTTCCGAAAGCCCTAGGGGATCTTCAAGCCCTAGGGGATCTTCGGGTCCGCGCTGAACCCGAGGCGGTCCAAGGCGATGCTCCCGTCGCTCATGACGAACAGGACATCCTGGTACGCGCCGATGTTCTCCAGAGGGTTCCTCTCCAGCACGAGAAGATCCGCCTCGTAACCGGGGGCCACGCGGCCCACGCGATCGTCGATGCCGAGGAGCTCGGCGGCCGTGGTGGTGGCCGCGCGAATGGCGTCCAGGGGCGCGAGTCCGACACCGACGAGCTCGATGAGCTCGTGGCTGAGACGTAGCACGCTCCCGGAGCCATACCCGGTGTCTGTGGCGGCCGCGATCTTGACCCCGAGGCGGTGGGCGGTCGCCGCGGTCTCCCGCACCCGAGGCAGCATATGTCGTCCGCGGATCTGGAGTACGGCGTTGTCGTAGTCGCCCCCCGGCAGCGTGAGATCCGACACCACCGCGATCGTGGGAACCAGGAAGGTGCCACGCTCGAGCATGTGTCCAAGCGTCTCTTCGCTCAGATACGTGCCGTGCTCGATACTGCGTACGCCCGCGAGAACGGCCGCGCGGCCTCCCTCGTCTCCGTGCGCATGGGCAGCCACGGGTACGCCCGCGGCCCCGGCCTCCTCGACGAGCGCGCGTAGCTCGGTCTCGTTGAAGAACGCGACGCGCGGGTCGGTCTCGGGCAACCCGGCACGCTCGGTGGCGTTGACCTTGATGAAATCCACGTCGTGGTCGAGCATCACGCGCCCCATCCGGCGCAGCGCCGCTGCCCCACGCACATCGGTTCCCATGAGGTCGGCCAGCTCCGGAGCATCCAGAAACAGACCCTCGGCGGGTCGGGGGCGGACATGATACCCGGCGGCGAGGATCTCTGGCGCGAGGACCGCCCCGGCGCGGACCAGCTCCCGCAGCCCCACATCGGCGAAGAAGCCGGCGCCCATCGAGCGCGCGGTGGTCACGCCCGAAAGCAAAGCCCGGCGAGCCGCGGCCAGATCGGAAATGTGCACGTGCGCATCGATGAGGCCCGGGACCAGGTGACGGCCCCCGAGGTCTATCACGGCCGCGTCCTCCGGAGCGTCGCCACCGGCCTGCACGCTCATGATCCTCCCGTCGCGGACGATCACCGTCGCGTCCTCCACCGGCGTACCGGCAGCCGGGTCGATGACCACCGCGTGCACGAAGGCGATGGGGGAGGTTTCCTGCGACTGTGCCGCGACCGGTGTCGGCAGGGCGCCGACCAGAGCTCCGGCCAGGGCCAAACCCGTGATTCGGGCGGGCGTGTAGCGAGATGACGAGATCGACCTCATCCGTACCTCCTGGGATCGGGACCAGCCCCAACGACCGGCGCGAACCACGGTCTGTTTCTCGGGCGCCCCGAGGTGGGGCAGCCGGCGGTACAGCCTATCGTGTACACCGGGAGCGGTTGACGCCACCCTCACGCCTTTTTCGAGGCAGCTTGGGTTGTCGGTCACGGTGCGCGTATCTTGTGGGTTCCCCGGCGCTGGCTGCGCACACCTGCCCGGGTCGCGACGGCGCCCCTTCGGAGGAGTCCCGATGTTCCAGCTCGAGGCCAGTGAGACGCTTTCGGCCGGCCTCCGACGGCTCCTTCTCCAGCAGATCGACGTTGCGCACGATCAGGTGGCGTCCAGCGGTCCGCGCCACGTCCAGGTGCACGAGGCGCGTAAGGCGTTCAAGCGTTGCCGCGCTTTGCTTCGCTTCGCGCGCGACGAGCTGGACGCCCAAGCCTACTCCGGGCTCAATCGGACCTTCCGCGACGCGGGACGGCATCTCGCGGCGAGCCGGAGCAGTTGGGTCCTGCGGCGGCTGGCCGGGCGCTTTGGCAGCGAGGCCGAGGAGCCCGTCGTGGTCGAGGCCTTCGCCGCCTTACGGGCCTCGTTGGACGACGGCGAGCCCGAGGAGCCGGGAGGAGTGGACGACGAAGGCCGGCTCACAGCGGCCCTGAGCGCCGCTCGCGACCGCGTCGACCGGTGGCCCATCGCGCGGGACGACTTCGACCTCGTCCGCCCGGGACTGGTTCGGGTCTATCGAACAGGTCGAAGGCGAATGAAAGCAGCGTGGCGTGAGCCCAGCGGCGAGCGGTTCCACGAGTGGCGGAAGGTCGTCAAGTATCTTTGGCACCAGATCGAGGTTCTGGCGCCCACCAACCCGTCGATTCTCGAGCCATCGGCGGAGGCCGTGCACTCGTTGGCGGACCTCTTGGGAGACGAGCACGACCTCTGCGAGCTTCTCCAGGCAGCCCGTGGCGGGGGCGCGACGCCGAGCGACGCCGGACTCCAGGCCGTGGAACGGCGGTTGGAGGAGGAGCGTTCTAGCATCCGGCGCGCCATATGGCCGATCGCGGAGGGCGTGTATCGCGAGAAGCCGGGCGAGTTCGCGGCCCGTTTGGCGCAGTATTGGGAGGAATGGCGCGTAGAGGCCGCGCCACAAGGGGTCGGAGGATATGGTGTCTGAGTGCGACAAGAGCTCCGCTCCGAGATGTCCACGTCGGGCGGCATCCGAGGTTGACAGCTGCGGCCCAGGGATCACGGGCCGGGGGTCCGAATGAGCCAGAACCCGACCGAGGGTGAGCGCGGTGTGGCCGGCGAGACGCACGGAAACGGGCAACGAAAACCGGTCGCGGAGCAGGTTCCGAGACGAATCCCGATCTCCGGGCCGACTCCCGAGACCGATCGTCCGACCGCGGACACCGATCGTCCAACGCCCGAGACCGATCGACCGGCTCCAGCGCCCACCCCCGCCGACGGCGGCGAGGGGTTCGCGATCCCTTGGGCCGTCTCGCCCCGTGACGTCCCAGCGGATGTGGAGTCTGGCGACCCATCATTGTTCCTCAACCGGGAGTTGAGCTGGCTGGACTTCAATTGGCGAGTTCTGGACAAGGCGCTCGACGCGCGCACACCCCTCGTCGAGCGCATCCGGTTCCTCGCGATCACCGCCAGCAACCTCGACGAGTTCTTCATGAAGCGGGTCGGCGGGTTGAAGAGGCAGCTCGCAGCGGGCCTGGTGCGGCTTTCTCTCGATGGTCGGACGCCGGGGGAGCAGCTCGAGCTCATCCGCGAGGCCGTCTCGCAGGCGAACGCGAAGATGCTGGAGACCTGGCGCGAGCTGCAGGAGCCGCTCGCGGACAAGGGCGGGATCAAGGTACAGCGGTATGAAGCGCTGACGGAGGGCGAGCGAGAGCGACTGCACGAGCTCTTCCTCCGCGAGATCTATCCGACGCTCACTCCGCTCGCCGTCGACCCCGCACATCCCTTCCCGTTCATCTCCAATCTGAGCGTCTCGCTCGCCGTCGTGCTTCGGCACCCCGAGCGCCGCACGATGCACTTCGCGCGCGTGAAGATCCCCACGAGCCGTTCACGCTGGGTCCAGCTCGAGGAAGACGGAGGGTTCCTTCCCGTCGAGGAGCTGGTGCGCGCACATGTGGACGAGCTGTTCCGAGGGATGAAGCTGCAGTCCGCCCACCTGTTCCGAGTGACGCGCAATGCCGATCTGCGTCGGGCCGAGGAGGAGGCGGACGATCTGATCCGGATGATCTCGGAGGAGCTCCGCGAGCGCCGCTTCGCCTCCGTGGTCCGTCTGGAGGTCGAGCCTCAGATGCCGGAATCCGTTCGTGCACTTCTTCTCCGCGAGCTCCAGTTGGAGACGGAAGACCTGTACGAGGTCGACGGGTTGCTGGACCTGGCCAGCCTGACGGAGCTCAGCGAGGCCGCCGGGCCGAAGCATCGGTTTGACCCCTGGGAGCCGCTCATCCCACCGCAGCTCCTGCTCGAGCGTGAGGCCGAGGACACGCGTCACCTGTTCGAGGTACTTCAGCAGCAGGACCTGCTCGTTCATCACCCCTATGATTCGTTCGCCGCGTCGGTGCAGAGATT
This sequence comes from Gemmatimonadota bacterium, assembly GCA_039589195.1. Classification (GTDB taxonomy): domain Bacteria; phylum Gemmatimonadota; class Gemmatimonadetes; order Palauibacterales; family Palauibacteraceae; genus JBDHAC01. Next base: position 48,958 of record JBDHHV010000036.1, read on the forward strand.
CGTGGAGGAAGCGGCGGACGACCCCTCGGTCCTGGCCATCAAGCAAACTCTGTATCGCACCTCGGACGATTCCCCCGTCGTCCGGGCACTCGTACGCGCCGCCGAGGCGGGGAAGCAGGTGGCCGTACTGGTCGAGGTGAAGGCGCGCTTCGACGAGGCGGAGAACATCGGTTGGGGGCGGCTCCTCACGGAGGCGGGGGCGCATGTCACATACGGAGTAACGGGTCTCAAGACGCACGCCAAGGTCGCGCTGGTTCTGCGCGACGAGCCCGACGGCATCCGGGCGTACACGCACGTGGGGACAGGCAACTACCACTCGGGCACTGCCCGCCTGTACACCGACATGGGGCTGCTGACGAGCCGACCGGATATCGGACGGGACGCCGTGAACCTGTTCCACTATCTGACCGGCTACGCACCCGAGCAGGAGTACACGAACCTGCTGATCGCCCCCCGTGACCTGCGTCCGACGTTCATGGAGCTCATCGAGCGCGAGATCGAGCACCAGCGCGAGTCCGGATCCGGGCGGATCATCGCCAAGATGAACGGGCTGGACGACGGAGGGATGATCGAGGCCTTGTACCGCGCGTCAGGAGAGGGCGTGCAAATCGACCTGATCGTTCGCGGTCTGTGCCGTTTGCGCCCCGGTCTCCCCGGAATCAGCGAGAACATCCGGGTCCGGAGCATCATCGGACGGTTTCTCGAGCACGACCGGATCTATTGGTTCGAGAACGGAGCGCAGTCGAGGGCTTTCCTCGGCAGCGCCGACTGGCGTCGCCGCAATCTCGATGACCGCGTAGAGGCGCTCGTCGAGATCAAGGGGAAGAAGCTGAAGAAGCAGCTTCGCCGCGTCCTGAGGGAGGCGCTGAGGGACAACGAGCTCTCTTGGGAGCTGTCGCCGGACGGCACGTGGGTGCGTTGCCGGCCCGCTGAGGGGCAAAAGCGGCGCAACTACCACCGTGGGATGATGCGTCGGGCGCGCAAGCGCCGCATGAGGTTTGGCGCGTGGGACCTCCCGCCCCTTCCGACCAAGGGATAATACCCCGGGATCACTCTCCAGCCGCAGCCTCCCCCCTGGCCCAGGAGTCGCGACAGGAAGGTGGCGCTCCTCAGAAATAGAACTGGTATTGCGCCCTGAACGCGCTCTCGGTGTCCCGGCCACCCGAGAGAAGCGCGAGGTCCCAGTTCACGGCCAACTTGTTCCGGCCATCGAAGAAGAGTTGGAGACCGGGTGTCAGGCCCCACGCGATGTCATCGTCCGCGTCCGTGTCTGGATCCGCCATCGTGACCCGAAACAGGGGCTCGATCGCTTCGAGGAAGAAGTTGCCATTCATTGCGAGCTTGTATGACCCGATCGTCTGCCAGGTGACCATGTTCGGCAATGGATCCCCGGCCTCGAGGTCCACCTCGCCAGTGATCGTTGGCAAGGAGTTCTTCCCGAGAAGCAAACCTGCCTGCACGTGTGGCCCGCTGTTGAAGTCGCCGAGCTCCGCCCAGAGCTCGCCGACGAAGAAATACTCCCCATCCAATTGTCCGTTCTCCCGCTCGAACGGCGCGTCCGTAACCGACCCGCCTACGGCGACCTCCAATGGGAGTGAGCCCGCGGACAGCTTCGCCCGGACGCGACCCACGAATTGCTTGCCGCTGTTCTCGTCCCGGTTATCGGCTGCGAGATTGCCGTTGAACACACCGACCCAGTAATGGAATCGGTCGTTCGGCGTGCTCCCGTCGACCATGACGCCGATATCGCGATCCGAGAGACGGTTCCCGGCCGAGAGCGCTGAGAACGATGCCACGGGAAGTCCGGGGATCAGGATCGCGCGCTCGATCGCGACGAACTCGCTCGAGCTGGTGAGCTGGAACCCATCGAACGGGCGCTTGAAGTGGCCCATTGTGATCCGTGCGTGAGGGTGTTCCATGTCGGGTGCGAGGTTGAGCCGCCCGTACGCGTCCGCGAGGCGAACCCCGTCGATCCGCCCAAAATCGGGCTGGATCCGTCCGCTGATCCACTCGTTCACTTTGATGTCCACCCGAAGTCGGATTCGACGGGCGAACATGTCCACCGAGGGTACGTCGTTCGCGCATGCCGAGGTGGTATCCTCTTCCGCGAACCCTGAGCAACTGCTCGTTGCCAACTGCATCTGGAGCCGGCCGCCCAGGCCTATCTCCAGAGCATCGGATCTGACCCCCAGAAGTTGAACACCCCCCCTTTGTGAAGTTGACCTCCGGGAGTGGTGCTGCCCAGGGTGGAGTCGGGCAGACGAGAAGGAGGTCGCCATGGCGAGGCGCACGTATCCGCCGAAGCTCAAGGCACAGGGGAGGTCCTGACGGGGGAGAAGACGCCCGGGCAGGTAGCGAAGGCGTACGGGGTGCACCCGCACTCGGTCCAGCTCTGGAAGAAGCGGTTCCTGGAGCGAGCACCGGAGATCTTCGCCGAGGAGGGGACGGTCGAGGAATACGAGCGCCGGATCCGGGATCTGGAGCAGCTGCTGGGGAAGAAGGAGGTAGAGATCGCGCTTTTAAAAAACTTCTTGGGCCAGAGCGGCTGAGCGTGGTGGAGAAGGTGGCGCTCGTCTCCGGGGTGCGCGACTGGCATGGTCTCGCAGCCGCCCTTCGGGCGCTGGAGCTTCCGCGATCGACGTGGTACTACCATACCCGTCGGCGTGTGGGCTACGCGGAGAAGTACGCGCACCTCAGGGAACCGCTGGAAGCGATCGCCGAGCAGCACTCGGAGTACGGATACCGCCGGGCTACATCGGAGCTCAGAGAGACCTACGGGTACCGGGTGAACCGGAAGGTGGTCGAGCGGCTCCACCGGCTGTGGGATCTCCCGCTCAAACGCACCGTCATGGCCCCGAAGCCGAGCGCCGTCCGGCAGGTGATCGACGTCGCTGGTCCCCGAGCGAACCTGCTCTCGAGGCGGGAGAAGTCCGAGATCGGGCCGCTGGAGGTCTTCTACACGGACTTCACCGAGCTCCGCTACGCCAGCGGAAGCCGGAAGGCGTGGCTGATCCCGATCCTCGATCACACGACGAAGTACGTGCCCGGCTTCGCCGTCGGGGAGAGACCGAACTCCGAGCTCGCTCTCTCGGCGTGGAAACGGGCGACGGCGTGCCTGTCGAGCTGGAAGCCCTCGCTCGACGGCGTGATCGTGCATCAGGATCAGGATCCCGTGTTCACGAGCTACGCCTGGACCGGCCAACTGCTCTCCGACGGAGTGCGACTCTCATTTGCGCTCCGCGGGGCGAAGGACAACCCCGAGATGGAGAGCTTCTTCGGCAGGTTTCAAGGTCGAGAACCGCTCGCTGCTGCTGGACGCTCGCTCCCTCGAGGAGCTCGCCGCCGTCGTCCGGCAACGAGTGCAGTACTATAATCGGGTGCGTCGGCACTCCTCCCTCGGAGACCGACCTCCCCTGGCGTTCATCGAGAGGCTCTACCGCGAGGGCTGAGCAGCACAATAAACCCGGAGGCGGGTGTTCAACTTTCGGGGGTCACTTCAGATCGCCTCACCGACCGCACCAATCGCTTCCCAGTTCAAAGACGGACCTTCCTCCGCGATCGACGGCGTCTAATGGCCTTGTACGAACCGGAGAATCAGATCACCGATGCGGTCGTCCGGGGCAGTCAGCTCGCTCATCAGGGAGCGATGGTTGCGATCGGGCACCTCAACCATGGTGACGTTCCGGTTGCCGGCGGCGCGCATCGCTTTGCCGAATTCTTCGTTCTGTCGCCTCCGCCAATCGGCGTCGCCGTCCGCATAGATGAGTAGCATCCGCCCTTTGCCTCCGATGTGGGGTGCTACGGAGGCAGCCAGCCAATCGGAGGGATCCTCACCCCACACGTCCTTCGGTCGGTCCGCCGCCGTTTCCTCTACGTAGAGAAACGCGCTGATCGGAATCGACCCTCGGATCGACGCCGCGTCCACGCCGTGAGCCTCCAGATGCGTGGGATCCAGCGATAGAAGCGCGGCCAAGTATGCTCCGGCGGAATGACCGGCCACGCAGACGTTCTCGGGATCGCCGCCGTAGCTCACGATGTTCTCGACCACCCAGGCCGTGGCGGCGGCCGCGTCGTGGATATGTGCCGGGTGCATGACGCCCGGAGACAGCCGATAGTCTGCCGATACCACCCCGATCCCTGAGGGCACCAGCCGCTCGGCGAAGATCGTCCCCTCTTCCTTGCTCCCGGCGCGCAAAGCACCGCCGTGAAGAAAGACGATGACTGGTACGCCGTCCGCGTCTTCCGGCATGTAGATATCGAGGAGGTCCTCGCCGTCCGCGTATTCAACCCCGCTGAGATAGTCCATGTCGCGAGTCACGGTGCCTTGAGCCGAGGCGTGGGTCGCGGTGAAGAGGAGACCCAACGCGACGAGGACCACGTCCGACGGCCTCGATCCAACCATCTCTTCCTCCGGAGTCGAACTCGACGCTATCGAGCGGACGCCCAATATGCGTGGTGTGTCACGGTGCCGAGCGGGTGGGTCGTGGGCAAGGGCTCCGCGATGCTGGTGTGTCGACCGCGCTTCACGTTTCAGGGTTTGTCCATCGAGCGCATCTGAGGCTTCTTGTCCCTCACCCGCGATCGTCACGCACGCGCAGTCTCTGGCCGACGGATGGAACACCCTGATCGTTCATGATGAAGAGGAAATAGAAGCCCGGGGGAACAAGGTTCGGGTCCCCGGGTGCCCGGACCCGCAACCGGGCGGAGTCGACGGTGAAGGTGAGCCGGGCCATCCTCTGACTCCCGTTCCACGTCTGTGAGCTGGCCGAGAGGCCGACGAGGGTGACCCGAGAAATCTCGCGCGCGTCCGGGGTCTCGATCGTGAAATCTCCCTCGTAACCGACATCGGACGGGGCCCTGGCGATCGTGGGACGGCGACCCCTGCCCAGGTAGGGGGGGGAGAAGATCTGGCCGGTCCACGAGAAACGAGCCTCGGACGGATTCGGGCCGAAAGCGCCTCCGGCGACGAGGACGCGCCCGTCGGGAAGCAATACCGCGGCCGACTGAAAGTGACGGGGCTCGTCCATCGCAGCGACCGTGCGGAACGTCTCCGTGGTCGGGTCCCAGAGCTCCGCCTCGAGAATCCCATCGGCCTCATCGTTGAAGATCTCGGGCCGATCCGTCCCGCCCGTGACGAGCACGGTCCCGTCGGGAAGCAACGTCGCGTGGTGCGAGTGGCGCGGGAAGGCCATCGGCGCGACCGTACGCCATGCGGGCGACGGATCCCGGAGGTCGATCACCTCCGCCGTGGCTACCCCGGGCACGTCGCTGCAGTCGTGCTCGGTGCATCCGCCCGTGAGGAGGATCTTCCCCTCGTCGTACATGACTGCGGTGCCCTGGTAGCGAACCGCGTTTCGATGCTCCGGCTCCACGTCGGACCAGGTGCCAGTTCCCACCTCGAGCCAGTCGGTGAGCTCCTCGGGCCCGGCCCGGAACAGCCGGCCGTCCGGCGCCAGGAACTGGAACGTCGGCCCCCGAGACTCGTTGTTGAACGCCTCTGGCACTCGCGTCCAGCCCTCGCCGTTCCACAGCTCCGGGACCGCGTTGATCTCCTTGTCTTCGTCGAGCCCCGCCGTGACCAGGATCTCACCAGTTCCGAGCGTGGTCGCGCTCGGAAACACCCTGCCGGCGGCCATGCCGGCCACTTCCGACAGGGTCTCGGTCGCATAGTCGAACGCGAAAGACCGGGGGTTTCCATCCACCCCTCCCCTCGGCATGTCCCCGCCCGCGCTCAGCACGACGCCGTTGGGCTGAAAAGCGAGTCCGGAGGCGGACTCGATCCCCGGGCCCGGATACGTGGTCGAGCTTCCATCGGCTGGATCCCACAGCGCCAGTGGTCCGTGAGGAGGCGTATGTCTGTCGGGCGCCCAGGGCCACATGAGAACCTTGCCCGAGGGCAGTACGGCCATCTGCTCAGGGTGGGTTGGGAGCTCGAAGATCGGGCCCCAGCTCCCAATTTCCCGCGGTTCGATCTCCACGCTGGAGGCGAGCCAAGCAAGGGGGACGGCGATAGCGACGGCCAACCCGAGTGGACCCGTGGACTCCGAGTGCAATGTTCTTCTCCGCCGTCGACCCATGGCTTCGTACGGTACGCGGTCCGAGATCGAGCGCGCCGGCATCCTGGACGGGGCCGAGATCGTCCGGGTCGACGAGACGCTGTTCAAGCGCAGGCGGATTCCCCTGGCTCGCTACGTGCTCGCACGCTGAGCCTGGCGAGAACCCCTCGGTGCCGCCAGGACAGCCTGGCGCCCCAGTTCAAGATGACGTGGATCTCCTGGGCCGGGAGCGTGCGGTCAACCTCGGTGATCATCAGGAACCGTCAAGCGGGCGTGAGGTCATAGTTGCGGCCTGGGCTCGCCCTATCGGATATAGCCCAGGCTGCGCATCGCCTGGAGTTGCTCGGGTGTCAGGGCCAGCGGATCCGACCGGGTGAACAGGGTCGCCAGCGACTGGTGCGCTTCAAACTGCGCCTCGAGGAACGCCGTGTAGTGCTCCACCAAGTCGGGTCGCTCCTCGTGCAGGCTGTGCCGCAGGTGCGGGTCGCTCCACAGATCGTAGAGCAGGAGCGGGGCGTCCCGCCCCGATTCGGGCCAAGCGTCAGGGCGCGGCTTCATCAGGAGCGAGGCGCCCCAGCGCCCGTCGATGACCTCGATCACGCCCGTTAACTCGCCCGTTTCGCGATCGGTCTCGAACTCGTCGAGGATCACCGGTCGCGGCTCCCACCCGTCCTCGCCGAGCAGCAACGGCGCGAGGGACTGGCCCTGCGCGCTCTCGGGCCTCGCCTGTCCGATGAGG
>JBDHHV010000037.1:0-33778 GCA_039589195.1 Gemmatimonadota bacterium
TGACGAGCCTGCGGCAACCCGGCTCAAGTTGACAATACCTCAGGAGGTGCTGAAGGACGGTCGAGCGGGGGTGGCCGCAGATGAGATGCCAAGAAAAAACGGTCAGCATCATGAGTCGGCCCCATGGATCATGACTCGGCCTGATCGACCTCTTGGACGGACACGCCGAGCAAGGGCACACGAAGACGAGCCAAGCGCCGAAATCGTTCCCAAAATCGTTCCCTTCGGCGCCTACCGGGATCGGAAGAACCTCGGAAAGCCTCGTGTGTGGCAGTGACCCCGGCAGGACTCGAACCTGCGGCCTCGGGATTAGGAATCCCGCGCTCTATCCACCTGAGCTACGGGGCCAGGGTGGGAGGCGAATATAGCGGGCGCCGAGACCCCCTCCAACCGAGGTACCGGCGGAGCAGAGGCCCGGCGCGGCGGTGCTTGGAGCCGGTGATTGGAGGGGTGCGTCGACTCAGGCCGAGGCGGCGATCGGCTCCGGCTCCGCGTCCCGATCGGCGACGGACCGGGGCAGCGTCTCGACGATGTGCCGCACGTATTCGCCACCGGCATCCCGGGCAGCGGTATCGATTCTCGTCCCTGGCGAGCCCGGGCCGCCGGCGCCCAACTGGATGACCGGGTGGAGCGGGTCGTTCTCCGACGTGTCGACCACCACCCCCACCTCACCCAGGGAAGTACGCACCACCGAGCCGAGGGGGAAGAAGGTGACCAGGCTCACGAACGCCCTCACCAACGCGGGATTCAGCTTCTCCCCGGCCATCCGAGCCAGGATCAAGCACGCCTCCTCGGGTACGAGCGGCTCGCGATAGGGCCGGGCCCCGGTCAGCGCCTCGTACGTATCGACGACCGCGACGATCTGGCTCAGCAGATGCGGCTCCTGATCTTCCAGATCGGGGTAGCCCCCGCCTCCGAATTCGCGATGGTGCTCCAGGGCGACGACCGGCGTCAGGGGCTCGAGACCGGTCGCTCGTGCCAGGATGTCCGCACCGATAACGGGGTGACGGTGCACGATGCGCCACTCGCGCCGGTTGAGGGGGGCAGGCTTCGTGAGGATCTCGGTCGGTATCTGGCGTTTGCCCACGTCGTGAAGGAGCGCCGCCTCCGCGAGCCCGGCCAACTGCGTCTCATCCAGTTCGAGTCGACGACCGAGTAGAATCGCGAGGCTCGCCACGTTCACCGAGTGGCAATACGTATGGTTCTCGTATCTCTTCACGGAGAGGATCTGGCTCAGGGCGGATGTGCTGTCCACGACCTGTGCGCCGATCCACGCCACCAGCCGCTGCAACTCCAGTGCGTCCGGCGTCCCACCGTCGAAGATCGAGCCGATGGACCCTTGCGCGTCATCGATCGCCCGTGCGTAGGCGGGCTCGAGGATGTTCTCCGGCGCACCGGGCCACTCGAACGACCGGAACCGGGTCTCGACGGGGACGAGCCGGGTCATGCCGACCCGTTTCACTCCCTCCGCGAACAGGAGGTCGCGCATCGAGTCCTCCGGGACTCGGTCTCCCAGCCTGTGGAGCAAACCCGCCGTTTCCGCGAGCTCTTCCCTCTCCACGCCACGCTCGATCTGCAGACACTCCACTTCGAGTCGCTGCAGCTCGAGCAGCGCATCGGCGTTCGCGTGGCTCTCGGCCCGGAACGGGTACCCCTCGAGGTGCGCGGTCTCGTCGATGAGCTCGATTCGGACCCGGTCGTGCTCGAGGAAGGCCTCTTCCAGAGCGCGTTCCAGCTCGTCGATCGACTTTTCGATTACCTTGTGGCCGGAGGGGTAGAGCGCGAGACTCTTTCGAAGCCCGCTCAAAGCCCGGAGGATGCCGAGCGGCGTCAACGTCCTCGAGTCCCGGGCCGGAACACTCACCGTCGCCTCCCCTTGAGCGCCGCCGCGGCGGCCCGGCCCAGCGCCATTCGTCTGCGATTCCAGAACCGGAAGCGCAGCAACCGGATCGGAGAAAGAACGTCTTCCCACTCCGCATCGACGGACGCGACGAATCGCTCGACCAGGCCACGGGCGAGCTCGGGATAGCTGCGCAGGAATCTCCGGTCAGCGAGCAGTCGGCGCGTCTGGCGGAGACCCTCCTCCACCGGGAACGTCCGGATCGACTCCTCCGCCATGGCTCGCCGGGAAGGATCTTCGTCCGTGAGCCGCCCGACCACCAGTTCGGCGGCTTCCGCCGACCCTATGCGTGCCAGCGCGAGAAGCGCCTCCCTGGCCACTCGGTCCTCCGGGTGCCCGACGAGGGGAGCCAGTTGCGCTTCGTGTCCGGGGCCGGTGAATCCGATGATCCGGACCATGTTGCGCACGACAGTCCAGCGCTCGTCATTCAGGTAGGGCAGCGTCCCCCCGGCGAGCGCGTGTGCGTTCTCGCACATGAAATCCATCACCCTGCGCCGCGCGGCCCTGGACGGCTCCTCCTCGAGGAAGCGCACGAAGGCCTCGATCGATGCGGTCCCCAGCGCGATGAGAAGGTCGCGGCCGCCGGGATCCGGCGCTTCCGGGTCGAGCCAGGCTTCCGTCTCGGTCCTGAGGAAGGATGGAGTGCAGACGGAGAGCAGCAGCCCGTCCACGGCCTCCCCGACTTCAGGTCTGTGCTCGCGCATGGCGTCGCCCGCGAGGCTCAACGCGGCGACGGCGTCTGCGGCCTTCCCGGCATCAGAGCGAATCAGCGAGACCAGCGTCTCCTTGGCCCCCTTGAGGATCTCCTCGACATGGTCGGGATTGCGAACGTGCCACACGAGATTCGAGCAGCACCGTAACCACACCACGGGCTCTTCGGTGGCGACCAGGGCCGTCTTGATGCGCTCCAGCTCCGTGGCCGTTTCTTCGTCCACAGCGAGCTCGTGGGCGGTGAACTCCCGGAGATCTCGCCCCCCCGATCCATCGGCCGAGAGTGGCGATTCGGAGCTCAAGCCCGATTCCGCCTTCGCGTGGTCCGCACCCAGCGAAGCTCCCACGGCCCTGGCGAGCGTCTCGCGCCGCTCGTCCGTGAGCGCGAGCCGGTCGAGGGCGAGCCTGACCAGGCCGGGCGCGCCGATTTCGAGGTCCTCGAGCGTACGGATGGCCTCGACCACCACCTCGTCCGGGAGCGCTTGCAGCAGGCGGGCGGCTTTACCGGTCTCAAGGAGGTCCGGCATGAGCACGTCTTGCGTCAGCGCCCGCCGTGTCTCCGGATCCAGCGTCATCAGCGCGCGCGCGAGGTCGTCGAATCGCTTCTCGGCCACACGAGGGCTGAGCGAGCCGTACAGCTCGATGAGCTCGGCGACGCTCTCCCGGAGCGCGTCCGAACTCGACGCGGATTGGGCCCCTCCTTCGGCGATGTCGTACAGCACCTGGGCGAGATCCGACTGGTTCTCGACGAGAAAGGCCAGATCGACGAGATCGATGGCTTCCACGTCGCAATCGGTATCGACCTGGATCCAGGCCTGGGGTCTTCCGTCGTCCTCACCGGCTCGGTCTGCGGGTGGTCGCGCCCGTTGCTCCTCGCCCAGCCGAGCTAATCTCTCGGCGGAGATCACCCCGATCTCGAGGACTTCGAGCTTGTCGGCGGCTCGTGCGGTGATGGAGCTGACTCCCTGCTCGCCCAGGACCTCGGCGAACGACTCGTCCCGTTCGCTCCGGCGATCCCAAGTCGCCAGCTGACGGCAGAATCGCGTGAGCTCCTTGGGTGGAGTCCGTGCGCTGACCCGCAGCTCTTCCACGTCGGCGCGGAAGAGTCGCTCGGCCAGCTCGCCGAGGACGGCGGTGCTCGGGAGGGGTTCATCACCGTCAAAGACCTTCCGCGGAGCTACGCGAAGCTCGAGGGCTTCGCTCGCGAGCTGGTCCAACGCCGAGAGACATTCGTTGACGGACTCCCGGCAGATGGGGCTGGAGGCTGGATAGATGCGGTGCTGCTGGACCGCCCGACCAAGAAGGCCTGCCGCCCGCGAGACGCGGTCGTCCCTCGGATCGCCGTTCAAGCGATCTCTCCCTCCTGCCTACGCCCGCCAACCGGATGCCCGGTGAGGAGGCGGGCTTGCCGCACTTTGCCCGCACTACGTGTTAGATCGCCTCGGACCGATACCGCTACCTGCACAGGACGAAAGCGCCGTGACGCCCCGCGCAGGCGAGGTGACCCGTCGATGTGCCACGATCCGGGGGGGCGAGTGGGCACGGTGCGTGCCGAACCGGCGGACTCGGAGTCGGCCTTGCCGCCGGAGCGGCGTTCTGGCCGGCTCGGAAGTATATTGAAGGGCTCGGAAAGTCGGGAAACTCAAGCATGAGGCAGTATGTTCGGGCACGCGCCCGCCTGGCGGGCCCAAGCAGGCTGCTGAAGGTCGCCCTGGTGGAATCACGCTTCGAAAAGACTGGCTCCGCGGTCGCCGCTTGGTGGCAGCGCCGTTCGCGCGGTGTGCTGCTGCCGGTGCCCGATTCGGGTGATACGGGCGAGCGGGGTCAGCCTGATGATTGGCCCCCCAGTCTTCCCTTCCGTAAGCGCCCAAAACCGTATTCGCGTGCGATCGCCTGGATTCCCTCCGAGGGCCGGCGGGCGCATGTTCAGGATCGATCACAGCCATACGAGTTGTTCGTCGCGCAGTCGGTTCTGCGGGACGTTCGATCACACCTCATAAGCTCACCGACTACCGAGCCTTTCGGATTCCTGCTTGGTCACGTCGTGTATTGTCCCTGGACTGGCGCCCCCTATGTAGTCATCGATGCCGTCCGCCGGGAGACCCAGGATGCCCCACACAGCGGCGACCTGGACTCGTTCCGGCGCTCGTGGGCGTCAGCTTCGCGCGAGGCGCGGCGAAGGCGCGGTCAGATCATCGGGTGGTACCACCAGCACGGTGTTCTCGGACTCCGCCTCTCGCAGTCGGATGTTCGACTGCAGGAGGAGTTCTTCCCCGAGGCGTGGCACTGTGCGCTCGTGGTCGTTCCGGGTGCTCAGGGCGTGGTCGGAGGCTTCATCCAGCGGACCGGACGAGCGGGCCTGTACCGCAAGGGCATCAGCGGGTTCTACGAGCTGGTCGATCTGGACGCGAAGCTGATCGGCGGCAAGAAGCCCTCGGTCGTGGATTGGACCAATCACAGGGCCGAAGAACGGGTGGAGATCGTGCCCGCGAAATGGCCCGTTCTCCGGCGGCGCGCGGTCCCGACCACCGACATCGAGCGAGAGGAAGGCGAAGAGCCGGAGACCGAGGTCGGGGCGGGTGAGAAGACGGCAACCGCCTCGAAGAACCGGGATGGGCTGACCGCCCAGCGCTGGGAGAAGCGCGCCTCACCCGCCACGAAGCAGCCGGCGGCAAAGAAGAAGCCTGCCGGCAAGACCAAGCCGGTGCCGAAGAGGAAGAAGAAATCTGCGAGGACGGAACCCGCACCGAAGGTCGAGCCGGCACCCGAGGAGCAGGCGGCAACCACAACGGGCGATCTGACCGGAGAGTTCCACGAGGCCATCGGTCTTATCGGGCTCGAGCCCGACGAAGCGCCCGCGGGTAGCGCACCGACACCCTCTTCGTTGAATGACGACGAGGGGCAGGTCGCGGAGTTCCTGGAAGCGGTCTGGGGGCCCGCGCCGTTCGATGCGGAAGAGAGCGACGAGCCCGTCCTGGAGCTCCCGCTGTACCAGGAGAGCCTCCCGAGAGATGCGCCGGAGATGAGCCCGACGCTCGAGGTGGCGGAGATTCCGATATCGCCCAATGGAAGGATGGCGCCTTTCGGTGCGGAGCCACCCGAAACGGACTCGGGCGCCGGGTCGCTGGAGTGGCTCCTGGGTTTGGTGGAGGAGACGCTGAGCGCTGGACTCGCGCCCGTCGAGCAAACGACGGAGGAGGCCCTGCAGAAGGTGGATGAGGGGGCCGTCCGGCCACCGGCCCCCGAGGCTGAAGGGGAAGCGGCTGAGGCACCTTCAGTGGTGCTGCCGCCGGTCGAGCAGTCAGAACCGGCACGGGGAACGGAGCCACCGCCTGATGGGGCGCCGACTCCACCGCGCATCCCGGCTGCCGGCCGCCCTGCTCGCCCGGTCGCGCTCCAGGCCCGTTCCGCTTTCGTGGGCCTCTCGGAGGACCCCGATCAGGATCGTGAAGCCGAGATCCCCGTAGTTATGCCGACGGAGGATGGTCTCGCGCGATTCCCGATGCTTCGCCGCAGGCGGGATCGCGCCCTGATCGCCGCAGTCCTGGCCATCGCTGCGGTGTCGGCCTGGTTCTTCCTGGGACGGGAAGAAACGCCGCCGGCCTTTCAGACACCGGTGTCGGTGACCTCACCGGCGGTTCGCCCCCCCGCGCGGGCGCCCGAGTTCATCCGCCTGTCCGGCGAGTTCACGGCCGCAATCGCGGCGTACGGAGAGCGTGGCGCGGATTTCCAACTCGGACGTATCGACTGCGTCGGGCTCACGACGGGGTACGAGGCTCTCGCCGCCGCGTTCAGCGCCCTATCGGAGTATGTGGCGCTGGCCCCGTCCGGCTCGGTCGATTTCCGACCCCTGGCGGAGGACATGCGCGAGGCGCGTGCCGGGTTCGAGGCATCCGGGTGCGGCGGGGTCCAGAGCGGGGCGGGGGGACCCGCCCCATGACCGAGCGTCCGCGATCCGTCTCGCGGCCGCAGGTGAAGCGACACGAGGCCGTCGTACAACCTCCTCGGCCTCAACCACACCCCGGCAAAGAGGCGATTCTGTGGACTCCGTGGAAGCTGTGGGTGACGCAGACCAGGGTCGAGGCGACGTGGGACATCGTGCTCACACAGTCTGTCCTCGCCACGATCCTCGAACAGGAGCTACAGGCGGAGGAGGCGGACGTCGGCGGGGTGCTGTGGGGCGAGTTGCTACGCTGCCCGACCTCCGGCCGGCGGTGGGTGCGGGCCGACTCCGTCTGGCGCTCGGCCGTGTATCTCCCCGAGGCATGTGACGCACCCGCGTTGGCGAGCGCGCTGGGCCCCGCCACGACCGACTCCCAGGCCGGCTCCCTCGTACGCGTTGGATGGTACCACAGCCACGCGCGGCTTGGAGTTTCCCTGACCGAGTCGGAAAGCCGCTATCACGAGCTCGAATTCCCGAAGCCATGGCAGTTCGCGGTCATCCTGGTAGCGCGATCGGATCCGGCCGGAGGCGTGTACCGGCGAGGACCCGCGGGGGTGCTCTCCCGACGGGCGTACGCGCCGTTCTACGAGCTATCAGAGACGGTGAGGTCGGATGGTAGCCGCCAGACGATGATCCACTGGCAGAACTACACCACCGACAGCCGCGTCCATTTGATCGACCCGGCCTCGCTGCGAGATCTCGCGTCTCCCCGACCCCCGGCGTCGGAGGTCGCCGGTATCCCGTCTCGGACAGGCGGACCCGGCACCCGGCCCAGGCGGGCACGGGATGGGCTGTCCAGGCCCTCACCAGCTGATCCGGCCCGGACACCTCGGGACGATTCCCCCGAGACCTCCCGTCGGGGCTCCCGAAGACCCCCATGGGCGCGACTCGCCACCACGGCCGTTGGAGCAGCCGCGGTCTTTCTGGCCGGATGGTACGGGTGGGAGCGATTCGGCCGTGGTGAGCAACCTGGGATCGAGTTTTCGGCGTCGGGTGCGGCGGCCTCGGCGCCAGGGGGCTCTGATGCACCGGCGCTCGAGGTCGATTTCCTCCGCGCCATTACGATCCTCGAGGACGCCCTGAACGCATACGCGTCGGTCGAGGGACCACCCACCGTTTCATGTGACGCCCTCGCTACGGTCTTGTCGAGAGCCGAGCGGGCCTTCCGCTCCACCGCTGCCGCCTACGCCGCCCTCAGTCTCGCGTCGCCTGGTGGCGGACGCACGGAGTACGAGTCAGCGGCGCTTCGGATGGGCGAGGCGAGCCGGCATTTCGTCAGCTCCGGGTGCGACGCGGCCTAGTGTATCGCCTCATAGGTCGTGTGAGCACCGAGAGTGCGGAGGCGGCTGGGCCTGGCAAGGCACGATGACGAGGGCGTAACGCTACGTCGAGGAGGAGCAACGCTGTCCAGACAGCATGCATCGGCACTCGAGTGCCATAAGACTTCTGTGACGGTACACTAGCGACCAGCCATCTCCCCCAAAAACCTGCATACCGCGCCGCGTGACACGGGTCGCGTTCTTGCACCTCCCAAACCTCGCCAATACAGGCGGTTTCACGCGCTTGAACAGGCCATGAGCCGGGGAAGAGCGTGTACTACAAGATGATTCGGTGCGACCGGGGCGTTGCCTGCGGGCTGTACCGTATCGCTCGCCCCGGTACGAAGTAGCGAGGTAACGGAATTTTTTGCGGAGACGACGGTGTCTAAGACTGGGATTCAGGGACAGATGACTGCCGGTCAGCCCGACCCGGATGCGGCTGCTGCACCGCCTTTTGTCCACTGCGTGCATTGGACTCCTCGCAAGCTCGTCGGGGGAGTCCCTCCCGCCACGCACGCGGACCTCGTGTTCAGCCAGGCTGCCCTGAAACAGGCACGAGACCACGCTTCATCTTCGCCGACCGCGCCTATCGGCGGAGTTCTCCTCGGAAAGCTGAGTGTAGACCCCGCCGGCGGGCGACAGTGGGTGCTCGTCGAGACAGCCGTACGTGCCCAACGACCACTGCCCGAAGACGCGTCGGCGGAGATCCTCGACGCGATACTCAGCGAGGTCATCGGTCCGGAAGACGAGGGGAAGGTGGTCGGGTGGTATCGGACGCACGGCCAGACCGGTGTCTACCTCTCCGCGGAAGAGGCACGGCTGCACGAGACTCGGTTCGGGGAACTGTGGCAGTGCGCGCTGATTCTACTGGGCAGTGCCGAGCATCCCGTCGGCGGCGTCTTCCAGCAGACGGAGGGAGATGGCCTGAGTCGCAGCACCTACGCCCCGTTCTACGAGCTCGTCGACCCGAGCTCCGAGCTCACTGCGGCTGCGAAGCGAACCTTTGCAGGCTGGTCCAACTACGAGACCGAGGGCCCGGTGGTGCTGGCGGGGTCACGTGGTGTATCGGCAGTGATTCCATCGCTCGCCCAGGCAGAGTCGGCAGAGCCCGGCTCTGCCGAGCCAGGCTCTCTCGCCCGGCCGGGCACGCCTCCGGTCCCGGTCGAAGCCCCGGTTGCTCCACCGACCGTACCGAGGACGACCGCACCGATGGCCGCCGCACCGAAGGCTGTCGCGCCGAAGGCCGCCGTACCGACGACGACCACACCGATGGCCGCCGCGCCGATGGCCGCCGTGCCGACGGCCGCCGCACGGCCGCCGTGCCGACGGCCGCCGCACCCGAGGCCGCCGCACCGAAGGCCGCCGTACCGACGACAACCACACCGATGGCCGCCGCGCCGATGGCCGCCGTGCCGACGGCCGCCGCACCCGAGGCCGCCGCACCGAAGGCCGCCGTACCGACGACGACCGAACCGATGGCCGGCGCACCGAAGACCGCCGCACCGACCCCGGGGTCCACCGGACAGGATGCCGATTCCGAAGAGGACTGGTCGCAGGTGCAGATCAGACGCTCGCTGACTGCTGTCGGGCGGACGCTCGGACCATCCACCGGGGCCGGGCAGACTGGAACTGCACCGATCGAGCCGATCGAGTTGGTGGAAGAGGAAGAGCCGAATACGACGCCGGGACCCGCCGCGGACGTCGAAGTGACGAGCCGTGGGGATGGCCAGCTGCTCGACACGAGCCCGGCGGCTGGCGCCGCGCCGCCACAAGAGACGCCGCCACAAGAGACGGTCCCGCAAGAGACCCGGGCGGCCGAGTTTGAGAAGGTCGGACGGATCGAGCCCATCGGTCTCGATCTCGCTGAACCGGAGGCACCCAAGACCCGATCACGAGCGGGCGGAACGTCCACGTTCGTGGGCAGGTCTCGGCGCAGATCGCGTGTGCCCCCGCGGGCCACCGCCCTGGCGGCAGCCGGCCTCATCGCGCTTCTGGCAGGTGGTTGGTTCGTCGTGAACTGGGTGAACGGCGCACCCCGTCTGTTTGGTGGCGAGGCCTCGCCACCGACAGTCGCGACGGATGAGTTGCCGGCCACGCAGGACCCCGAGACATCGGCCGCCGGATTGACGATCGGTCAGAGGCCGCTGTTCCCGCGCGGATCCGACACCTCGGAGCCGGTCGAGGGTGAGTACGTGTGGGCCGGTCCCGAGATGTCCGACGCATTGCTCGCGGAAGATGGCGAAGCCTCGGTGACGGCCGCCTCGAACCCTGAGCCTCTCGAGCCCGCCGACGCCGACGCGGCAGGGGAGACGACTCCCACACCCGGCGAGCCTGAGGCAGAAGGCCTGGTCCCGACGGTGACGCCCCCGCCGGACATCTCGAATCTGGTGGAATTGAGTCTGGACAACCCCGTAGTAGCGGCGTTCGAGGACGCGCTCTCGATCTTCCGCCGGGAGGCGACTCGCTACGACTCGCTACGGGTCGTGTTCGATGATCAGCTCGCGGGCTGTAACGCGCTGAACCTGTCCTACCGGTCGGTCAAGGATTCCTTCCGCCGACTGGGCAGCCGCTTCGAGTCGGCACGCGATCAATTCGCCGGTCCGGGGCTCCAGGCATACCGTAGCGCGCAGCGGCAGATAACCGTGATCGACGTTCACTACGAGCTGTCGGAGTGTCCCCTCCCCCGAGGCGGATAGTCTCCTGAGCGCGTAGTCCCATGCGGATGGCCCCGGGCGGGTAGTCCGGGCCAGATCGTCCCGCGGCGCGGCATCACCCCGGCGCGCACGCCACAGCCCCCTTCTGTCCATGCAACTCTCCGCGGTCGACGCGCGTCCTACAGGCTGTGTTGTACAACCGATGCTTCCCGCGGAGACCGCGGTCGTTGCGGCTCGTGGCGTATTGTCGCGTCCGGGCGCTCCGTCCGCCCCTACCGCCGGGACCCACCCATCCCGTTCATCTCAGGAGGCCTACGAATGAAGCGGTGGACTGTGGCGTTCCTCGCCGTAGCGCTGATGGCGCCCAGCGTCTACGCACAGGATCAAGAGGGCGGAGAAGAGGGCGAGAAGAAAAGCAAATACAAGGACTTCGCCGAGCTCACGGAGGATGCGGAGGCCCTCGAAGGCTTCTTCGACCTCTACAGGAAAGACGACCAGCTCTACATGGCCGTCCCGGAACAGAGGCTCGGCGACGACTTCCTCATGGAGTTCAAGATCGCCCAGGGGATCGGAGCGCGATCGCTGTTCGGCGGCACGATGCTCAGCATCTTCGAGGGCAAGCTGGTGGCCATCGAGCGTCACGGGGAAAAGCTCTTCCTCGTCCAGCGCCCGCACCGCTTCACCGCCACGACCGACGCCGCGGCGGCCCAGGCGGTGAACCTCACGTTCGGCTCCTCGGTTCTCGAGGCCGCCAAGATCGAGTCCGTGCGCGAAGACGGAGCGCTCGTGATCGCGGTACAGGACTGGTTTGTTTCCGACCTGTCGGGAATCAGCCAACGCGTCAAGCGGGCCGTGTCGACCGAGCCGGGGCGGCCCGGGAACGCCACGTTCGACAAGGGCCGGAGCTATCTCGAGACCGTGAAGTCGTTCCCGCGAAACGTGAACGTTCGTGCGAAGCTGACGTTCAAGCCCGGTGGTGACCCTCCCGGGATGCCCTCCGTACCGGACAACCGATACCTGCCGATCGCGATCCACTACACGCTGGCCGAGCTTCCAGAGACAGCAATGGAGCCGCGCCACGGCGATGATCGGGTGGGGAACTTCTGGACGGTCCACAAGGACTTCTCGCAAGAGGATTCGACATTCTTCGTCCGCAACGTGAACAGGTGGCGCCTCGAGCCGGGACAGCGAGTCGGCGACATGTATCGGCCCGTCCAACCGATTACGTACTACATCGATCCGAATGTCCCCGTCGAATACCGAGCCGCGTTCAAAGCAGGCGTAGAGGCTTGGGGAGAAGCGTTCAAGGCGGCGGGGTTCGTGGACGCGGTCCGCGCCCTGGACCTGCCAACGGGAGCTGACCCCGAAGACATCAGGTACGCCACCCTGCGTTGGAACGTCTCCGATCAGGTTGGCTACGGCGCCATCGGGCCGTCGATCGTCGACCCGAGGACGGGGGAGACCCTGGATGCGGACATCCTGTTCGAAGCGAACATGTTCCGCGGCTTCCGCGACAGTTGGCGCACGTTGATCAGCCCGGTCACGGCAGCCGAGGCGTTCGAGGCGGCGCTCGCGTTCGGTGAGGGCGAGCTCGAGCTCGCCGATGCCGGTGGCGAGCTGGAGAGCTTCGCGACCGCGCTCGCCGCACAGGGGACCCTGCTCAACACGGTTCTCGCGGCCCGGGGCGAGATCGACCCGGGCGAGCCGGTCCCGGAGGCCTACATGGACGAAGTGGTCAAGTGGGTCGTGATGCATGAGGTCGGCCACACGTTGGGTCTTCAGCACAACTTCCGCTCCTCGGCCAGCACGCCCTTCGAGCGGCTACACGACCGGGCTTGGGCTGAAGAAAACGGCGTGTTCAGCTCGGTGATGGAGTATCCTACCGTCAACATTTCGCCCGCAGGGCAGACCAACGGGCATTACTACAACCCCGGTGTGGGCTCGTACGACCGCTGGGCCATCGCATATGCCTATTCGCCAAGCCAGGAGACGGCGAACGAGATCGCGCGGCAGGTGGCCGACAAGAAGCATTTGTTCGGCACGAACGCCGAGGCGGGTGGCCCCGGGGCGCTCGATCCCACGATCAACGTGTACGATCTGAGCGACGATCCGTTGGCGTGGGGAATGGAGCGGACCGACATCATCGAAGGTCTCTGGGCGAAGCTCCCCGATCACGTGCTCGGGGACAACTCACGATACTTCGAGCTCACCCAGGCCTTCGACGGTCTGATGAGCCAGTACGCGCGCGCCATGGCACCGGCGGTGAAGTACCTCGGCGGACAGCACATCAACAGGGACCATGTCGGTGATCCGGAAGGGCGTCCTCCGTTCGTAAACGTCCCACGGGTCGAACAGCGCAAGGCGCTCGACTTCGTGATCGATCGCGCCCTCGCCGTGGATGCGTTCACGGTCCCGCGGGAGTTGCTCGCCGGCCTCGGCTCGAACCGATGGCTGCACTGGGGTAGCTCCACCACCTTCCAGGGGCGCCTGGACTATCCGTTCCACGAGAGGATTCTGGGCTTCCAGCGCTCCGTGCTGGGTCAGCTCCTGCACCCGTTCCGGCTGTCTCGGATCCGAGATGGCGAGACGAAGTTCGGCACGTCCAACGTGGTCACGATTCCGGAAATGATGGATGAGATCACGGACGCGGTGTGGAGCGAGCTGGGTACGGGCAGGAGCATCTCGGCCATGCGACGCGATCTTCAACGCGCGTACGTGGACGCGATGACGACGCTCATCGTCACGCCTGCCGATCGGACCCCGGCCGACGCGCGCTCGGTGGCGCGCATGCAGCTTCACGAGGTCCTGGGCCAGGTCGAGCGCTCGCTGAGCGGGTCCGCGAACCTCGACGCGTACACGACTGCACACCTCCGGGAGAGCACGGCGCGGATCCAGAAGACGCTGGAGGCGGGGTTGGAAGCCGAGAAGAGCTAGGCCGCCGGAGGCAGCTGGGCCCCAGGCCCACACGAGAGGCCCGAAAGCGAAGAGCCCTGGAAGACCTCCGGGGCTCTTCTTCATCCCGCCAACCTACCTAGCGAACGACTCTGGTTCGCTTCCCTATGCTCTCTGTAGCTTCCGAGCTTCGCCCGGTGATTTACGGGCCACGAGCCGCGCGAGCGTCTGGGAGAGGTTGAAATGGATCCGTACGCACTCGGTGGGATGATCTTTTCCGTCGTAATGGTTCTCATCATCGGAGGCTTCATCATCACGTTCCCACTTCTCAAGCGCCTGGGCGGACTCATGGAGGAGTCGATCCGTGAGCGCCGCGATGCCCGGCTCGAAAAGGGACAGGTCGAGCAGATCAGCGGTGACATCGCCGAGCTCAGGAGTGCGTTCGAGTCGATCGAGAGACAGCTCGAGCTCGTCGGCGAGCGCCAGGAATTCGTCGAAAACCTGCTTTCCCACCGCACGCACACTGCCCTCCCCGACCCGGACAGGGGCGAAGCGGAGTGACCAAAGCCGCGACGTGCGTGGTGGCCGCGGGACTTACGCTCGCGGGATCACCCCACACCTCGCCGCTCCTGGGTCAGGAGCTGGGCGTCGGTGCAAGGAACAGCTCCGTCGCCGCGCTTCCCCGCCCCTCGCTGCGTGCAGATCGCGCCACCACGAAGATCCGACTGGATGGTGTGCTGGACGAGCCGGCCTGGCAGTCCCCGCCCGCCACCGGGTTTCTCCAGGCCGAGCCCCGTGAGGGTCAGCCCGCTTCAGAACGCACCGAGGTTTGGGTCGCGTACGACGAGGGCTCGCTTTTCGTCGCTGCCCACCTGTACGACTCCGAGCCGGACCGTCTCGTAATCAACGATATCCGAAAGGACTTCAACGACTTCACTCAGGATGCCTTTTCGGTCATTCTCGACACGTTCCACGATCGGCGGAACGGGTACGTGTTCATGACCAACCCGGAGGGCGCCCGCGGGGACCGCCAGATCGCCAACGAAGGACGCGAGATCAACGCGAGCTGGGATGCGATCTGGAAGGTCGAGACGCGCCGAGTCGCCGACGGGTGGACGGTCGAGATGGAGATCCCGTTCCGAGCGATTCGCGCCGGCCGGAACACCGGTGGACGCTGGGGGATCAACTTCAGCCGCGGCATCCGCCGCAAGAACGAGGTCGCGTACTGGGCGCCGGTCCCGAGGGCCCATAACCTCATGCGGCTCTCGCTAGCCGGTACGCTCACCGGGTTGCCGGCCGAAGGTGCGGCGGGTCGTGACCTCCGTATCACGCCCTATGGGCTGGGCTCCGCGGTGCGTGCAACGGGTGGCGCGAGCTTCGATGAGCAGTTGGAGGCCGGCGTCGACGTGAAATGGGGTGTGACGCGCAGCCTCACCCTCGACCTCACCGTGAATCCCGACTTCGCACAGGTCGAGGCCGATGAACAGCGCGTCAACCTCACTCAGTTCAGCCTTTTTTTTCCGGAGAAACGAGAGTTCTTCCTCGAGAACTCCGGGTTGTTCTACGTGGGAGATGCCGCCCGCAATACCCGAATCAACCTGACCCCGCGCCTGGATGAAGATCTGCTCCCGTTCTTCAGCCGACGGGTCGGGCTCACGGACGATGGACGCACGACGCCGATCCAGGCCGGAGCCCGACTCACTGGCGACATGGCGGGGGTGCTGGTCGGGGCCATGGCGATGCGGACCGGCGACGTAGAGGGGACTCCGGGTAGTGATTGGGCCGTGCTCCGAGCGCGAAAGAACGTGTTCGCGTCGTCCGACATCGGCGGGGTTTTCATGATGCGTCGCGCCGTGGATGGAGGCGAGCGGGACCACAATCTGGTCTACGGACTGGACTCCTACATCCGGTTCCCGGGCGAGATCGACTGGAGCGTCTATTACCTGCGTTCCGATGCACGCGACCCCATCGGCGACATTGTGGCGCAGCCTGCGGACACGCCGACTGACTTGAACGGCTACACGTTTCGAACATCGCTGAATCGCGAGGGGAACTTCCACCACATCAAGTTCGGCTTGATGCAGATGAGCCCCGATTTCCGGGACGACCTCGGGTTCTTCCGACGAACCGGGTTTCGGAAATACTTCATCGACTGGGGAGTTCGCCCCCGGCCCGAGTCCATGAGGCGTCTGGGTGTCCGCGAGATGCACCCCCACATCGTGTGGAATTATTACGAGGATCTGGATGGCAAGATGCTCGCGAAGTTCTTCCACACGGGCTACACGTTCTTCCTGAACAACGGGGGGTTCTTCGAATTCTCGGCGAACCCCAAGTTCGAACGGATCGCGGACCCGTTCACGATCGACAGCCGCATTGACCCGATCCCTGCAGGTTCGTACAGCTGGGTCGAGTGGCAATTGCGTGGGAACACGGACCAGAGCCGTGTCGTCTCGGTCGGGTTCACGGGTATTCTGGGTGGACTGTGGAGCGGGACCCAGCGGACGTTCAACCTGAGCCTGGCCTTGAAGCCGAGCTATCGGTTCCGAGCGTCGGTCGGTGTACAGCGGACGGACGCCGATCTGGATGAGCCCACCGAAGAGTTCGTGAAGACGCTCTGGACGGCGCGCGCGAACTACTCCTTCAACCGGAATATGTTCGTCGATGCGTTGGTCCAGTACGATCCGGCCACCGACCTGTTCAATTCAAATGTGCGCTTCAACCTGATCCACCACCCGCTCAGCGACCTGTTCGTCGTTTGGAACGAGCAGCGGGTGGTGACGGGTGATGGAACGCCGCCCGGGCGGAGTCTCACGGTCAAGCTCACCTACATGCTCTCCTTATAGCCGCCAGGTCCCTTGTAGCTGCCAGGTCCCTTGTAGACTCGGGTCCCCCTTGTAGTCTCGGGTCCCCTCGCCTCGATCCATGTGGTCACCGTGTCACTTCACCACCCCCATTGCGTTGACACCTCGTTGATCGGGCGCGGCAGTCTCCATTCGCGTGTTCGGCGGCGGGGCCACCCCTCGCAGCACACCGATAGGGAAAGGGACGACCATGCGTGCACTGACACGGGCTACTCTGGCCTGCGCGGGAGCTTTTGCGGCCTGCGGTGATGACGACAGCCGCATGACCACGCTCGCGGCCGAGACGAGCAGCCCGACCGCGAGCCTCACCGAAGTCGTCGACGTGTTGGGCGAGATCCACGTGGAGGAGAACGACCGCGTGATCAACGTGGCCCCGATCTCGTTCGATGACACCGACGGCGGGTTCCTGATCGCGGATCTCAAGGAGAGCCAGGTGCGGCTGTACCGGCGTGATGGCCACCTGCGGGCCGTGGCCGGGGGTCCGGGTGACGGGCCGGGCGAATTCCGTTCCCCGGTCGTGGTGCACCGCTTGCCGGACGGGCGGTTGGTGACGGGCGATTTCGTGGACGCGCGGCTGACCGTGTTCTCGGCGGCTGCGGACTCCGTCCTCGACACCCAGAATCCACCGTTGTTTCCGCTTTACAATGCCCTGCCCTTGAGCTCGGAACGGCTGCTGTTGGCTGGACGACAGCCGGGCGCTCTCTCCTCCCCGCTGCTCCACGTTTGGAACCTCTCCAGCGAGGAGATCGAAGCGAGCTTCTTGTCGGTCCCGGTGCCGCCCGAGCTCGCCGCCACCGCGCTGTCGCTCGGCTTCGTGGGCCTCGACACTCGGGCTGACACGCTCTACGCGACCTTTTCCCTGTCGGATACGCTGTACGCCTTCGGCCTGGGCGAGTCGCCACCCCGGCCGCTCGGGAAGGTCCCCATACCGATTCGGGGTTTTCGCGTCTTCGCCCCGGAACAGGACGTTCGAGGCTCGGTGGAGGCGCGACAGCGATGGTTGTCGCGGCTCACGCCCATTCAGGCCGTCCATGCGATGCCGCATTCTTTCCTGGTCTTGTTCGGCGAGGCCCAGGGACCCGAGAACCTGTGGCATTGGATTCATTTCGCCCGCAATGGGGCACCCCTGTTCGAGCTGCGCGACGGAGGTCAGGTCCTGACCACGCGCGGCGACACGATCTTCTTCATTGACTCTCGAGAGATGGTGCCCAACCGATGGAAATTCGGCGTTCTAAGACCGCGATAGGGTTCTTGACGATCCTGGGCATGTCCGGGGCTGCGATCGGAGGACTCGGAGCCGGTGGTGAGCTTCGGCCCGGTGACCCCACCCCGGAAACGTGGCGGGGACACGATCGGGCGTCACCGGTGCTGGCCTGGGTGTTTCGGGGAGAAGACTGTCTGAGCTGCCTCACCCCCGCATACGATCTCCGGCGGTTCCAGGCGAAGTACGGAGACAAGCTCACGCTGTGGACCGTGTCGGTGGAGGACCGAAAGAACATGGCGTTCCCGTTCCTGCGGCAGGAGCGAATCGAAGCAGTCCATCGATCGCTCGACATGGACTCGTACCACCACGCGTTCGCGCGTACCGAGCTTCCTGCCCTGTACCTGAGCTTTCGCGACACGATTCGAGGTCTCTGGAGACCTCGAAGCAACGGGGGTGGGGGAGTTGCCGGACCGAATCCTACCGTGCGGGACATGGTCGCAGAGTTGATGGCCCGAGCGGGTTACCGCGACTAGACACCTGCTTTCTACATAGAGACCGCTCGTACGACTTCTTTCATTGAAGGGAGGAGAGATGCATCGATTCAGGAGATTCATGCTGTGCGTTGCCATGGCCGCGACCCCACTGGGCATGAGCCCCGCGTTTGATGGGGGAGCGAGCTCGCTGCAGGCCGGCGGCACCGAGTTCCTCTACATGAGAATCTGGGGATTCGAGTTCTGCTGGAGCGACTGCGCCGAGGGGGCAGTCTGCTGCAGGCTCGTCTACCTCGTCGAAGAGTAGCTCGGAGGCCGCTCGCCCGCGGCATCCACCAACATCTCGGACAAGAGGAGAAGAACATGAAGAGGTATTTGCGCTTGGCAGTGGCCCTGCTGGTGCTCGCACCCGGTCTGGCGCCGACCCTGGGGCCGGCGGGTGAGGCTGGCCAGGGTCTTCTCCACGCACAGGGGGGAACGCTCCTGCGCTACTACTGGAGCCCCTGGGGCGGGATGTGCCTGGGCCCATGCCCGGACACGCGACCCATCCTGTGTTGTAGGGTCGAGGTCCAGGTTACGTAGCCTACCTCGGCGTGGGACGGTGACGGCCACCGGTTTTCGGGTACCCGGCCTCACCGGACCACCGCCGAGCCGTCTCGCGCCCCACGGCGCTCGCAACGGGACCGCTGGAGTTGTTCAGCGACCTGCTACGCCGTGAGGGAGAGCTCTCGCGTCGAAACGTGGAAGACCTGCGGTCTCACGAGGCGTTCGAAATCCGCGTACCCCAGTTGCACCAGCTCGGTGTGCGTCCCCGCATTGAACGCGATCCGCTCATCTTCTGTCAGCCTCTCGTCCGCGAACACCTCCATGCCCCACAGGTTGCCGAAGGGCGGCATGGCGCCCGGCTCGCAAGTCGGGAACAGATCCTTGAATTCGCTCTCCGACGCGAGCTCGACGGCCCCCGCTCCCGTCGCTTCCTTGAGCCGGTCGAGGCTCACGAAATCGGTGGCCGGGAGGACGACCATTGCCATCTTCCCGTCGATCTTGACCATGACCGACTTCGCGAGCTCCTTGCCGGGGATGTGTGCCGAGGCGGCAATCTCCTGGGCGGTGAACGCCTGGGAGTGAGAGATGGTCACGTACTTGACGCCCTCGCTCTCCAGGAAGTTCTTGAGCTTCTCGATCGGCATGTTCACCTCCTCTCGCTGAGAATCACACACGTCACGCCACATGCCAGCGCGGTAGCCATTCGCGACTCGCGTGTGCCTCGCGTGCAGTCCCGTGCAACAATATACATCATACGATCTTGACCGACCGACCCTGGTTGCGAGGGCCGCTCCCCCAACCAGCGAGCCGCCCGCAGACCGGGCGGCACCGCGCAGGACATGCGGGTTTCGCGGGTCAAACTGTCCCATGGGCGACCCCGGCCGAGGGGGGCGATCCTGGACGGGGAGGCTCACTGCGTCCGGCCTCCCCCGGCATCGGGGGGTACCAGGAGTCGTCGCGTCCTCGCGGCTCGGAAGCTGCCGCGCTTCTCCGCATGCACCGATACCGAACCGGAGGTGAGTCGTGAATCCCGAACAGGCGGAGGGAGTCCTCTCGTGGCTCGAGCAGATCCATGGACTGTTGGAGAAGATCGAGAGCCGGCTCGAGGAGTTGCAGAGGCAAATGGACCTTCAACGCGAGACGCTGGACAACGTGTTGGTGAACTCGATGGAGATCGCCGATCGAGTAGGGGGCGAGCACTCGGCCTAAGAGGGTGCTGAGAAACCGTGGTGCGTCGCGCGCAGGGGTCTCGCGCGATTCCGTCGATTAGGCGCTCAGGTACCTCTCGACGAGTCTTCCCGCCAGCGCCTCCAGTTCCTCTCGGGTGTGACCATCGAGGTGTCCGAGACACGTCGTCCCGTAGGCCTCGCACAGCTGAGCGCAGGCGGGACCAACGATCATCAGGTCGGCCATGTCGAAAAGGATGCCATCCTCCTTCAGGATGTGGCCCCGGATCAACTCCACATAATCTCGCGCGGCCCCCAGGAGACGGACCCGTGCCTCCTCCGCGTCGGCGAGCGCGGCCTCGACCGACTCGGCCATGCGCGCAACGAGTGAACGACCGATTCGGTGCTCCTCGAGCATGACGGCGATCGGCCCTCCTTGCACGGGCATCCCGTGCGCCTCGAGCTCCGGGAACAGCAGGCCCTCCTCCTTGCCATGATGACACGCGTCTGTGAACTGCCGGAAGAAGGTGATGCAGTCCGAGACGCCCTCCAGATCGAGCTCGTCGGAGGTCGAGCCGCGACTCATGATCTCCTCAAGCACATCGACGACTTTCAGGATGAGACGGTGCTCCTCGCGCAGCTCCGCCGTCGGCGTGTCCGTTCCCTGCATGTCCCTAGCCTCCGTCGATCGGGATCCCGGTGCCGGTCGCGTTTTCAGACCGCTGCAAAAACATCAGCGCCAAGCGGTCCGACCGAGATGATTCAATGTGGGGCGGGTCGGAGACTCTGACCATGTCACCGGTGAGGGCGCCACCGAGCCCGCGGCCGAGCGCGTCACCGATCCCGAGCTCGTGACGACGATGTGCCCCCCGGCATGCCCGCCACTACGCCAGTGTGT
The DNA here is from genome assembly GCA_039589195.1 of Gemmatimonadota bacterium. Classification (GTDB taxonomy): domain Bacteria; phylum Gemmatimonadota; class Gemmatimonadetes; order Palauibacterales; family Palauibacteraceae; genus JBDHAC01. The sequence goes on from JBDHHV010000037.1 coordinate 20,586, forward strand.
AGGAGTGATCCCCACAGCGCCCGGGGGCAATTCCTTGCAGACGTCCCGCCATCATCCCTCTAGATTGCCGAGGGTCCTGAGGGACCCGAAGGTCCTGATCGGACTACGGTCCCGAGCGTAGTGACAGGTCGCTGAAAAGTCCTCGCCTACCGGAACGAGCCATGAACAAGAAGAGCATTGCCCTGGCCGCGTTCTTGTCCGCCAGCATCGCGGCGGTCGCACTCCCCTCCCCGGCGGCGGCACAGGAGGAATCCCCGCTCTCACTCCCGGACCAATACACCAAGCACGAATACCGCATCGCGATGCGAGATGGGGTGGAGCTGTTCACGGCACTCTACGTTCCCAAGGACTCGTCTCGGCTATGGCCGTTCATGCTCAAGCGGACTCCGTATAGCTGCGGCCCGTACGGCCCGCGCTTCCCAAACCAGATCGGCCCTTCCCGGGTGATGGAGCGCGAGGGCTATATCTTCGCCTGCCAGGACGTGCGGGGGCGGTACATGTCCGAAGGCTCGTACGACAACATGCGGCCGCACGTGCCCGGCGATGCGGAGATCGACGAGAGCTCGGACACCTACGACACGATCGAATGGCTGCTCGACAACGTGCCCGGGAACAACGGCAAGGTCGGAATGTGGGGGATCTCCTATCCCGGGTTCTACGTGGCCGCCGGGCTGCCCGAGGCGCACCCCGCGTTGGTGGCCTCCTCGCCGCAGGCCCCGATCTCCGATTTCTTCTTCGATGACTTTCACCACCACGGGGCGTATCTCCTGAGCTACTGGCTGATCACGCCCGTGTTCGGGTATCAGAAGACGGAGCCGACGCCGTCCCACTGGTTCCGGATTCAGCGACCGCCTACGTCGGACGGGTACCAGTTCTACAAGGACATGGGTCGGCTCTCCGATTCCTACGGAGAGGACAATTTCTTCTGGCGTCAAATCGTCGAGCACCCCAACTACGACGAGTTCTGGCAAGCCCGTAACATCCTCCCCCACCTAGCCGAGGTGGACCACGCCGTGATGACCGTGGGTGGGTGGTTCGACGCCGAGGACCTGTACGGACCGCTCAACATCTACCGAACGTTGGAGCGCGAGAACCCGGGCACGTTCAACATCCTCGTCATGGGACCCTGGAGCCACGGAGGCTGGGCTCGGTCCCGGTCGCCACACCTGGTGGGCAACATCTACTTCGGGGAGGACATCTCCGAATGGTATCAGCGAGATGTGGAGGCGCCCTTCTTCCGGCACTTCCTCAAAGGCCAGGGTGAGCCACCGTCCTTCGAGGCGCTGACGTTCGATACGGGTCGGAAGGAGTGGCGGACGTTCCAAGCCTGGCCGCCGGCCGCCGCCGAGACGCAGCGCCTGTATCTGCATGGAGGCGAACGGCTGTCCGACGCGCCACCCATGCCGTCCGAGCCCCTGTTCACGGAGTACCTGAGCGACCCCAACGAGCCGGTGCCGTACACCGAGGAGATGCGGGTCGTCATCACGCCCCGCCTCTACATGACCGAGGACCAGCGGTTCGCGAGCCGTAGGCCCGACGTGATCGAGTTCGAGACGCCGATCCTGGAGGAGGACATCACGCTCGCGGGCGACATCCTGGCTCACCTGCAGGTGTCCACGACCGGGACCGATGCGGATTGGGTCGTGAAGCTCATCGACGTCTACCCGCAGGACGAGCCGAACGGCGAACACACGCCCGATCACATCGAACTCGGTGGCTATGAGCAGATGGTGCGGAGCGAGGTCATGCGTGGGCGTTTCCGCAACAGTTACGAGCGACCGGAGCCCTTCGTGCCGGGCGAGGTGACGACGGTGCGGCTACCGTTACAGGATGTGTTCCACACCTTCAGGCGCGGCCACCGCATCATGGTACAGATCCAGAGCACGTGGTTCCCGCTCATCGACCGGAACCCACAGCGCTGGCTCGATAACATCTTCTACGCGACGGAGGAGGATTACCTGGTTGCGACTCAGCGCGTGTACCATTCACCCGGCCACGCGACTTATCTCGAGGTGAAAGTACTCAGGTAGCCGAGCGCCGCCCCACCACGCTACTGGTACCCGGCCAGCTCCAGAGCGAGGAGGAAGAGAAGCCGGGTCACCCGTTCCGTCTTCTCGTAGTCGAGCCGGTCCGCTTCGTCCAGTGGAGTGTGATAGTCGGTGTGCAATCCGCTCGTGAAGAACAGCGCGGGCACGCCGTTGCGGATGAAGCTCCACTGGTCCGACCGGGAGATCAGCGAGAGGTTCGGCCACGGGTCATCGATGACCTCGAGCCCGAGCTCCGCATGATCGTCCGCAATTCGCTCGGCCATCTCGCCGAGCTCATCTGGCGACCGGAGCGCGACGATAGTGTCCCGCCAATTCCGCCCGATCATATCGAGGTTGACGTTGGCGAACGTGTTCTCGAGCGGGAAAGTCGGATGATCCACATACCATCGTGACCCTACGAGCCCCAGCTCCTCTGCACTGAATGTGATGAACACGATGGAGCGGAGTGGCAGCACTCCGAAGCGGCCGAAGGCTTCCGCGAGCTCCAGGATCGCGGCCGTCCCCGAAGCGTTGTCATCGGCTCCGTTGTAGATCGTGTCTCCCTGCACGGGGAACCCCACTCCCAGATGGTCCATGTGCGCGGAGAACACGATGTACTCGGATCGGAAGGCAGGATCGGAGCCCTCGATCCACCCGATCGTGTTGGTGGTCTCGGATCCGCCCTGGAGCGGGAATCGCTGGAAGAACCCGTCTTCTCCCCCGGGACGCAGACCCGCCGACTGGAACACCTCGGCGACGAACGCCGCCGTCATGTCCAAACCCACGCTGGGCGTCCCCCGTCCCGCCATTGAATCGTGAGCGATCACGCCGACGCGAGCACCCAGATCATTCGCTGTGATGCTGGCCAACGCCTGCCTGATTTCCGGCGTCAGTTCGGGACCTGTAGGGCCGGACTCACCGCAGGCCGTTATCAGCGCGAACGAACACGTTCCCAGAAGCAGCGCGGGCGTGAATCGTGATATCGCGCACCTCATTGATCCGGCTGATTCAAGTCTCGAACCTCCCTGGCCACTGGAGTCCACCTCGCTCGATCGGACTGTGCTGACACTCGGCCTCCTACACCCCCGATGGGCAGCAAGAGCCCTTCCTCATCATACCGGACTCGACCCGGACTGCTACCCGCCGGTGCGGAGAGGTTGAGCGCGGGCCGGGTTTTCGGTAGCCTTAGGCGTAGTGGGGCGGTGAGCGTAGTTGGTGAACGACGAGGGGTGGGGACGATGACTGGGACCGACGATCGCGCAGCGCCAGGCGGCGACGAGACCTCTGGCACCTCCAATCCTTTCTATTTCCTCCCGTACGAACGTGAGCTGTTCCCCATCGAGGGCTCTATCCGTTGGACGCCTCGCGTACACCCTCCGGCCGAGCCACGAGCTTTGCACCAACCCGATATCGTCATAGAGCAGCGTGTGTTCGTCACACTCCGGCACGAGATGGTCCGGGATCTGGAGGAAGAAACCGCCGGGCTCCTGCTCGGGCACGTGTTGGAGTGTCCGTCCACACAGCGTGTTTGGGTCGACGTGGTGGCCTCGATCGGTGCCACCCTCACCACGGACGGGGAATCCGACCCGGCCACAGAGCTTGATGCCCGCCTCGAGTCCGCCGACGCGTTGGAGCATGCGCTGCTGGCGCTGTTCGAGGAGCCCTGTTGGACGGGTGGCGTACCCGTCGGTTGGTACCGCACGCGACCCGGGTCAGACACGCTCACAGAGGCGGAGGTAGAAGTCCACAGACGCCTGTTCAGCGAGCCCTGGCAGTTCAATCTCCTGATGCTATCGGACCTCACCACGCCCAAGGGCGCCGTGTTCTGGCGCAACGATAGCGAAGGTCTACAGCCCGATCGGCACTGTCCCTTCTTCGAGCGGCTCGATGGCTCGACCGACCCGACTGCGCGACCACCGTTCACGTGCGTGGGATTCTCGAACTACGAGACGGCGGCGCCCGTCGTCCCTGCCTCTCCTCCACCTTCCGATCGCGGCCGCGCGGGCCAACGTCTCACCCCATTGGTGATGGCCCCGTCGGGTCGCTCCGTAGACACCGTCAAGCGAGGACGGCGATCCGCACTCGCGCTGGCCGCTTCGGTGGTGCTCGTAGGTGGCGCCGGGCTCGTGCTTCGGGAGCGCCCCGTCGCGCTGTCATCCGCGCCCGACACGACTCTTTTCTCCGCACCGTTCGCGGTGCGCGAGCTACCGCGGGTCTCCGGCGATGCCACGTTCGGGCCCGAGTTCGAAGCCTTCCGTACCGAGGTGTACGGGTATTACGAGATCGCCGAGGCGTACCAAGGCAATGACGTCGGTTGCGACGGCATGACGGATGCCTACCGCGCCGCGGATGACGCGTTCATCGCGTTGTCTGGCAAGGTCGCCGCGGCCCGGGATGAGGGGGAATCGGCGATTCCGTCGACCTATCGGAGCGCCGCCGAGGTAATGCGGGGCATCGATCAGCACTTCGATGCATCGGGCTGCCCGCGACCTCGCTGAGCCGGAGGGACGCCGTACTTCTTCAACAGCCATCTAGCGGGTCGGCCGATAATCTCTGAGCTGTAGCCACACGGCGCGCGGCTGGCCCGGCCGTCTGTCGGGGTTGTTGATGTACATGCGAAAGTCTCGGGGCCCCATCGACAGGTGCTGCTCCGCGAATCTGTCCGCCCTCTCCCGGCTCGCGTCCGTGAACCCCGAAGCTTCCGCAAGCTCGAATCTGGCGGGCCAGCGGTCGCGGCGCCTGAGGCCCATGCGGCCACTGAATTCGTGGCCCTCGCGATCCCGGATCTTGATCTGAGGGCGCGGAGCGAACTCGGTCCCGCGCATCAGGAAGCGCACCAGGTCCATATCCTCGTCCGGGTCGACGCTCACTTGCCAGAGCTCGACTTCAATCACCCTTCTCGGCTTCCCTTCGTGGGAACGCAGGGTCGTCGACACCGATTCCACTCGGAAGGATAGCGGCCCCATCTCGATCGTTTGCCCCATGTCGTATCGCTCGGTACCCGAGCAACCGAACAGCCCGAGACTCCCGGTCGCCGAGATCATCAGGGCGCACAACAGCCTCGTGCCCCGCGTGATCGGTTTCGAGGTCACGGTCCGGATTGAGGTGCCGGGGCGGTGCCAAACCGCTTGGCGGCCCGCGCCCGAGCCCTTGCGGCCTCTATGTCCCGGTCGCGCGGCGGGGCCTTGGTTACGAGCGAATCGATCAGCCCCCGAGCGACTTTCGAAACCTCTTCGACGGCACCCTCGAAGGCACGCTCGTTCGCTCGCGACGGTTTGGAGAAGCCACTCACCTTCCGCACGAACTGAAGGGAAGCCGCCCGGATTTCCTCATCCGTCGCGGGCGGATCGAAATTGAACAACGTCTTGATGTTCCTACACACGCTTTCCCCCGATCTCGTTGTTCACTGCCCAGCGGGCTTGATCACTGCCGCGGCGGTTGCTCACTACCTCACCAGGTCACAGAAGAGCTTCAGCAACCTGCTAGCTGCTCTCCACCGGTACGCGAGCGATCATTTGGGCGATGCTTCGTGCGACCGGGCTCGCGGCCTGGCCGTAGTTCGACATCACCGCCACGATATAGCCTCGATCCAGCATGATATCGAGATTCGAGTTGATTCCGGGGAAGCCACCCCCGTGCCCCACGACTCTGCCGCTCGCGGTCTCCTGGATACCGAACCCGTACCCGTAGCCATCCCCCGAGTGATCGGTCCACATCAACTGCGTGGACTCTTCCGACACCAGCCCCCCCGATACGAGCGCCCGGGCAAAACGATGCAGATCCCCGACCGTCGAAAACCCTCCCCCGGCCGGCCCGCCTCTTATCACGTGCTTGTACAGGTTGTTCTCGAAGCCGTATTCCGAATCCGGCACCGGATCGTACCCGATGGCCAGATTCTCCACAGGATCGTCCATCTCGAAGCTGTCTGAGCGATGCATGCCGGCGGGGGCGTAGATGTGCTCTCGCACGTAATCGAAGTAGTCCTGGCCCGTCGCGCTCTCGATCACGACCCCGAGCAGGAACATGCCCGTGTTGCTGTACCGGAAGGCACTGCCAGGCTCGAACGCGAGCTCCTCGCCGCGAATCAGGGACTTGTAGTCATCGAGAGCACGGTACAGGTCGCGCGAGCTGTTCCAGTAGGTGTCGTTGAAGTAGCTACCGAGACCGGAGGTGTGGGTGAGGAGGTGGTGAACCGTGACCGCGTCGGTGATCTCGCGAGGCAGCCACGATTCGTCCACGTATTTGCTGATCGGGTCTTCCAGGGCAATGGCTTCCCGCTCCACAAGCTGCATGATGGCCGTCGCCGTGAACATCTTGTTCATCGAGCCGAGGTTGAACCTCGTTTCGAGATTGTTCGGGACGTGGAACCGCTTGCTGGCTTCCCCACACGCGTGCGTGAACAGGACTCCCTCGCCCCGAGCGATCAGGACCGTCCCGGAAAAGACATCCCGCTCGCAAACCTGCCCCATCAGATGGCTGGCCTCGTCGATCAAGTTCTCCTGGGTGAGCGAGACCTCTTCCACGTTCGAGGGTGTGCGTGCATCGTTGAAGGCCAGGCGGGATATCCTGTGGTCGGAGCTCTCGTCAAACCGCAGCGTGAGGGCACGCCACGCGTCGTAGTTGGTGTCTTTCAGGATGACGATCGTCTCGTCGGGACGCGGGGGGGTGTAGGTGCGGATGCCGTGAAACTGCACGCTACCCCACTGTCTTCGAACCGAGGTGAACACGTCCAGGTGCTGTTCCATGGGCGCAAGGTTCTTGAACTCCGGCGTGCACTCCTCCTCCAAGAAGCGCCGAATGCGCTCGGGATCACCCGAGTTGAACGTCTCTATCATCGATGCAATTCGCTGGCCGACGGCGCCCGCCGGCATCACGGACTCATCCTGATAGCTGATCTCACCCGGCTGTTGGGCGGCCGCGGTCTGCGCGAGCACGGCGCCGATCAGAAAGGTGACTGCCAAGTTGGTCGATGCACGAATCAACTCACTCCTCCGTCTACGTGAAGTTCGGGGGTTCCCGCCGAGCACGAGTACCGTCGGGGGCCCCGTCCGGTAGACAGTCCGGGCTCCCCGCACGGTTGTCTGGTGCGGGTGGTGGGTGTTTTGTCCCATCGGTAGAAGGTGCACGGTGTGCCCCACTCTCGCGCAATGCCCTATCGGCGTTACCGGCCCACGACTCCGCAAACATCGAAAGTCGTTGACGGACCTAGAGAAACAGCGCGAACCCCTCCATCTGACCTGCACCGGTTCATCGGCGCGCTTAATGCAACACGAACATTCGTCCGACGCGACGGCGAGAGAGTTCATACAGGGGAAAATGAGCTTCCGCGGGAGTCCATCTGGAGGTCGATTCGATCCACTCGGACCGGGCGAGTCCCTGTCCCTCGGGCAGGGTCCATCCATGATCGCCCTGATCGCCCCGGTGTCCCCCGTCCTCACCGACCTGGGCCCGGTGTTCATCCTGGCACTTATTCTCGCACTCGTACTCTGGAGACTCCGTCTCTCGAAGGACGCGACGCTCGCGCGGAAGGGGTACGAGTCGCTGTTCAGGTACGGTGATCCCGTCGCCTCGTTGGATGCGCACGGTTCGATCGACCGGGTGAATCCGGCATTCTGCCAGCTCTCCAAATACCAGGAGGAAGAAGTCGAGGGAGTCTCGTTCGTATCGCTCGTCGCTGCGGCCGATCGGGGACCGGTGGGCGCGGCGTTGACCGATGCCTTCGCGGGCGAGCCTCACAAGGTCGAGACCGAGCTTCTCGCCAAGGACGGGCAGAACATCGCGATCGAGCTCACGACCGTGCCGATCATCGTAAGCGAGAGGACCGTCGGCGCCTATCAGATCGTCCGCAACATCACTCTCCAGAAGGAGCTCGAGCACCAGCTCACCCGTGCCCTCCATGATCACCTCACCGGGGTAGCGAACCGCGATCTGTTCTCCGACCGCCTGGAGCACGCGTTGCAGCGGGCCGCGCGACACGGTGGGCTCGTCGGACTCCTCTATCTCGACCTGGACGGCTTCAAGTCCATCAACGATCGGGCCGGGCACCCGGCAGGCGACGAAGTCCTGCGCGAGGCGGCGACCAGGCTTCGAAGTCTCCTTCGCGACGAGGACACCGTAGCCCGGGTTGGTGGGGATGAGTTCGCCGTTCTGCTCGAGGACGTGCAGGACGCCGATGGTGCTGTCGCTGTCGCAGAGCGCGCTGCGGAGCTCCTCAGCCATCCGTTCCGAAGCAATGGAAGGAGCTTCGACATCAGCGCGAGCGTGGGACTGGCCGTGAGCTCCCCCGATACCTCCGGGCCGGAAGACCTCGTGCGCCAAGCGGATGTGGCCATGTACGAGGCCAAACGGCAGGGCGGAAACCGGCATAGGGTCTTCACACAGGAACTCGAGGCGGCGCGTTCCAGGTCTCTGAGGCATCTCGAGGGAGACCTGCTGCGGGCCATCGAGCGTCAGGAGTTGTACGTCCATTACCAGCCAGTCGTCGATATCGCCGGAAGTCAGATCGTGGGCGTAGAGGCCCTGGCGCGGTGGCAGCACCCTCAGCACGGGGTGGTTTCTCCAAACCACTTTATCCCGCTGGCGGAGGACTCGGGCGTCATCGCGCAAGTCGACCTCCGGGTGTTGGAGCAGGCATGTCGCGACATGCGGCACCTCGCGAAGATCGGCGCGATCGGGAGCCGTGGATTCACGCTGACCGTCAATCTCTCCGCGAACCACTTGGCGGACGACAGTCTCGTGGAGAACATCGGCCGTATCCTGGAGGCGGAACGCTTCCCGGCGGGGAACCTCAAGCTCGACGTCTCCGAGGACGCGATTCGTGGCTCCGCAAAGCAGATCGCCGACCTGAAGTCGCTCGGCGTGAGGGTCACCATCCATGATTTCGGCACCGGGTATACGTCGCTCGGATACCTGAAACAGGTAGATGTGGATGGCTTGAAAGTGGACAGGTCGTTCGTGTTGCCGATCGGCGTCGATCAAGCCTCGGCAGCGATCGTCCGGAGTAGTCTGTGGCTCGCCCAACTGCTCGGGCTGGAGATCACGGTCGTGGGAGTAGAGGCGCCTACGCAACTGGAGCGGTTGAGAGAGCTGGGGGGACGGCTCGTCCAGGGCTTCTACTTCTCGGAACCCGTCGGCGTTAAGGAACTCGAGCGGCTGTTGCGCGAGGGAGTGCCTCAGGCCTGGATCTGGCGGCCTGGCCCCGAGCTCCGGAGGAAGGCGGCCAGCGCCTGATAACGTGAGAAGCTCACGCACCCGCCGGGTGGTTTTCGCCTACGCCAGGAGACCCTCCGTGATCCGTTCCGCGTAGGCGCGGCTCTCCGAATCACCTGTCACCAGCTCGATCTGCTCGGGCGCGCTCACGCCCAGACCCAATTCGACGGCACGCGCGATCTGCTCTTGCTCGAAGATTCGTCCCTGGCTGACCTCGGGCGTCGTCCCGAAGTGACGCAGAAGGGCCACCCCCAGGGCATCGATCGCGATGGGGTCGGTACCCGCGAGCACGACCTCGGATGCCACTCTGGTGCCGATGTGAGGCCCCCCGTCCACGAACGCGTCCACCCCATCCAGCACGATCATGTCGGGTGCGTAGGCCGCGTTGATCTCGGCGATCATGCGCCGTTGGTGGGGGGATCGGTGGAGCTCCCGCATGTAGTCGTAGGATTCGCCGGGCACACGCTTGGCGACCAGGCCGACCGAGTTCTTTAGCGCCATCGTAAAGTGCCCCCCGAACTGGTGGGTCTTGAGGCAGCACGTCTGAATGAAGCCGTCCGCTTCGAGGACTCGTCGGGGGAGCGCAAAGCCCGTGTCCCAGTGGCTGCCCTCGCTTTGTCTCAACTCCCAGCCCGTCTCGTCCAACTCATCGAACACGACCGTATCGAAGCCCAGTTCCCGCCCCATCCGGAAGACGTCCTTGCGCTGCATGACCCCACGTGTATCCCCCATGCCCGAGCGATCGCCGACCGTGACCCGGGTCGCGCCCCCGGACCGAAGGGCTTGGACCAGGGCTCCCAGGGTATCGTTGTGGGTCGAGCCCGGCGTGTCGTGATGGCTGTTGAAGTTCGGCTTCAGGAACAGATCCCTGCCCCGCATCGCGTCGAAGTCGAGCAACTCCAGAGCACGACGGACTCCGTCGGCGCGGTCCCGGGTCTTTACGAAAGCCACGCTCGAAGTGGCGGACGGTCCGCCCCTGACAGAATCCGTGGCAGCGCGGCTCATGCGTCCCAGCAGCCCGGCGGCGTCGACGAAAGGCGCCGTCAGCGCGACTCCCCCAAGACCCGCGGTGCCCCTCATAAACGCTCTTCGGTCCATGGTGTCTCCTCGTGGTTGAAGCCGCTGGATACGGGCCGACTGCGGTCACTTTCTAGCCTAGAGAGGTCAGATGGCGCTGTCATGTCGGGAAATCCCCTACGTCCGCCTCAGGGGGATTCTGTCCGTATCGACTTCGTAACGACGTCGTTACATTGGCGCCCGTTCACCGCCGAAAGATGAGCCGAGACACGCCGGCGCGTGCATCGAGTTGAAGGGGGCAGAAGATCGGCGACCCACAGCTCAGGATGAAGCGATGAGCCTACGCCGGGGGAAAGTAGTCATCCTCCTCCTCGCCCTGGTCGGTCTCCTGTACGCGTTCTTCGTCGGGCTCGATCTCATGGGCCTGGCATTCAAGCTGTTCGGTCGAGGCTTCGCGGAGACACTCGTCGAGCAAACCGCCAACCCGTTCGTCGGCCTTTTCGCCGGCATCCTGGCGACCACGCTCGTTCAGAGCTCGTCCACGACGACGTCGATGACCGTCGGGCTCGTCGCCGCCGGAGCGCTCACCGTCGAGGGCGCGATCCCGATCATCATGGGTGCCAACATCGGCACTTCGGTCACCAACACGCTGGTGTCGATGGCGCACGTGACTCGCAGGATGGAGTTCGAGCGGGCGTTCGCCGGGGCGACCGTGCACGATCTGTTCAACTGGCTGGCGGTTCTGGTCCTTCTTCCGATCGAGATGGCCACCGGGTATTTGGCTCGGGCCTCCGTGTTTCTCGAGGAAGTCCTGGAGGGAGTCGGCGGCGTCCAGCTGTTCAACCCGCTGCGCGCGATCGTGCGGCCGGTCGCCGAGTGGTTCGCCGCGCTGCTGGGGCAGTCGGGCGGTCTCACGTTGGCCCTCGGAGTGGTGCTCCTGATCGCGAGCCTCAAGCTGCTCGTGGATCTTCTGAAGCGGGTCATGACCGCCCAGGCCGAATCTCTGCTGCACCGCACGCTGTTTCGTTCGGTCGGGCCGGCGGTCCTGGCCGGGCTGGTGATGACCGTGATGGTACAGAGCAGCTCGATCACGACGTCGGTCATGATCCCGCTGGTGGGGGCCGGTGTGGTCACCCTCGAGCAGCTCTTTCCCTACACGATCGGCGCGAACGTCGGAACGACCATTACCGCGATGCTCGCAGCCCTCAGCACGGGGAATACGGCGGCCGTCGCCGTAGCGTTCTCGCACCTGCTCTTCAACATGACCGGGGCGCTTCTCATCTACGTCCCGAGGCCGATTCGAGCTTTGCCTCTGGCGGGCGCGCGGTACCTGGGGCGGTTGGCGAGCAGGAGGCGGGTACTGGCAGGCGTATACATTCTGATCTTCTTCTACGGTCTGCCGTTCCTGCTTCTGTTCTTGACGGGTGTGATCTGATCGTATGCAGTCTGACCGAAAGCCTGTGACCTGACCGAGGTCTAAGGTGTATGTCTGGGGTGTAAGGAGTCGGAGATGCTCAACCGATTATTCGGGTCTGAAGAAAGATCTTCCCTCGTCGAGGCCGCCTTCGAGGACGTCAGCAGCATGTTCCGCCAGGCAGCGCGCATGCTGGACTACTCGATCGCCGCATTGCTGGAGAACGCGGAGTTGGAGGTCGACCTCGACAGCATGGACGACGTCGTCGATGAGGGCGAGCGGATGGTCCGCCGAACGATCCTTCAGCACCTGAGCGTCAACCCCCAGCAGGATCTCGTCGCGAGCCTCATTCTGGTCAGCATGGTTCAGGACGCGGAGCGCATCGGCGATTTCGCGCGCGGGCTCGCCGAGATCGCACCGCTTGCCAGGAAGCCGCGGGTCGGGCCGTTCGCCGACGAGCTCCGCCATCTGGCGCAGCGCATTCGCCCCATGTTCGAGGTGTGCGAGCGGGCGTTTCGCGAGGACGACATCGAGCTGGCCGAGCAGGTGATCGCCGCCCAGCTGGAGCTCCGACCTCAGCTCATCGATTTTACGAAGCGTGTCGCGGCGAGCGACTTGAGCGCGGATATGGCGGTCGTGTACGCGTCAGCAGCGAAGATCTTCCGCCGCATCGCGTCACACATGAGCAACATCGCGTCGACGGTCGTCCAACCGTTCGACCGCATGCGGCACGGCGACGAGTACGCTTGAGGATCAGCGGCGGTCGAAGAAGCTGACGAGCCTGGCGTTCCAGGGGCAGTAGCGACCCACCGCCAGGTAATCATCCAGCTGTGCCTCCACCTGCGAGGGGCGACCGTCGCACACCGCGGTGGTCACCTCGGCCATCCGAATGTCGTCCGCATCCAGGTGCCAGTTCCAGGGGGCGTTATGGTTCTCGAACCCGGGTCCCCTGCGGATCGCACCGTTCGGTATGCCCGCACTCAAGCCATCCAGGATGCTGAACAGCTGCCCGATCGTTCTCCGATTGGTGACCCACACGCGAAACTGCTCGCCATTCACATCGAACGTGGCCAGGAGCCCGCTATCCGAAGTTTCGTCAGGGGATATCGGGTCGGCGTCACAGGCAGTGATGGCGGCAAGGCACACGAATAGCAGCAAGCTTCTCTTCATCGCTGGTGGCCTGCGGGTTCGCTCGAGGAATCTCATGTCGCGGTTCGCCGCCCGGTAGCTCGTTAAGAACCCCCGTGCCCCTGAAGGGTTTCGCGGGCGCTGCGGTGTGAGGCGCGGCCATGCTATGTTCGATCGCTCGCGCTCGAGACCAACAACTCCCCGGGACCCACTCGCACCCCATGCCTCCAGCTCCGGCAAGAGGAAGAACGTTCGACCGCTCGATCGTCGAGGGGCCGATCCCCGGCGCCGTCTGGAAGCTCGCCTGGCCGACCATGCTCCAGAACGTGATCGGCGGACTACAGGGCATCGTAGATCACGTGATGGTCGGTAACTTCGTCGGCTTCACGGGGAACGCG